>NZ_JAUBTK010000105.1:0-22293 GCF_036702455.1 Microcoleus sp. D2_18a_D3 | reverse complement strand
TCACCCTCGATCTCGGATAATTCACTTTTACCCCCTCAATCCGCGTATGTGCCAGTTGGGGGTGCGGAATGTGGGTTATAATTAACGAAATTACTCGAAAAAAATCATAGCGATGACTTCAATTCCCCGATTTCCCGAAGAAATCTACTTAGCGATAGCTCAAAAACTCAAGTCCCGTCGTGAATCAATGAAGCTTTCACAAAGTGAAATTGCTCAACTTATTAGACGAGATCGAACAGCCGTTACTAGAATTGAAAGTGGAAATAAACGCCTAGAAGACGCTGTAGATTTATTCTTGATTTCCCAAAAGCTGCAAATTCCTATGGATAGTTTTTTTCCTGAACAACTTAGATATTTAGCTACTAAACCTATTAAAGAACAACTCTTAGTTAACCTTTTACCTAATGAAATTCAGGACAAAATTACCATTTACCAAGAAAAAGTAGGCAGTATTAGTTCAAGCCAGTTCTACGCTTTACTAGAAATCTTTAAAGAAAACCCTTGGGGGAAATTGCGACAAATTTTAGCCGAAATTCTGAAATTGTTATGCTCTACATGGGTGGCAGATAAATTAATAGAAGAAATGCAAAATATTTTACTGCCAGAACGGGGGACAAAAACTTTAAGATTTCATACGAGGCTGCTGGCTGCTGAAGTTTTATCTGCATCTTTGCTTTCGGCAGATGGCTTACTTTTACCAAAAGGTAAAGAAATTGCTATAAAAATTGAAAGCCAGCTTCAAAATATCCAACCTGATGACTATAATTTCTTTTTCTGGCTTAAAGCTTTATCAAATATAGGCCAAAGAAATAGCTCATCTGAAAAGATGACAGAAGCTTTCCCAATAATGAGACACAAGGCAGAACAAAATCTTAGCGTTTGTCAATTAATATTTGCTTATCATTGGGGTGAATTCCAGAAAAAAGATGGTATGCTTTTAATGCCTTTTGAACGCTATCTCAATTTTTTGATTTCCAAGAGAGTTACTAACATTTTTGATCATTGTCTTAAACTTTGGACGCTGGCTATTAAATCACATCATTGCGAACATAAGATGAACTTGCTGGAAATTTTAACTAAAAGCGATACCTATCTGGATCTTGTTAACGAAGAAAAAGTTTTATTAATAGCTAATGCCATATGTGCTTCAATTCATGAATTTAATTTTTGTCATAAGACAGATCCTTTAACAGGAGAGTCAGAAGTCAAACAAAGGGAACAAATTGAGTATCTTTATCAAAAAATTCACCCTTTACTCCACGAAAGTAATAGTACATTAGTTAAAATTTTTACGTGGAAAACTCTCCTTTTTCTCAACACAAAAAAAAGGATTCAAGCTCCCTATGCTATTGGTTTGGAAACAGAAATTTTATGTGAACAGCTCTTTGAATCTTTAATAAGTATTTTTCAGGATACTCTTACTAATCCCATAGAAAAGAGTTTGATTTTTGATTCAATTTTAAGTTCTCGTGTAGAAAGATATATTGTAGTAATTCTTGAGGCAGTTTATAAAATTTTGACTGTAGATAGTCAAGAATCACAAGATAAGCTCTTACAATCTTTATTAATAGATGTATTGGGGCGCACAAATTGTAGGGATTTTTTAAACTTACACGAAGTATCTCAAACGGATGCAAATTTTTTTAACTTTTGCTGCGATCCTTTTGGTTATATTTGCTGTAACTACCCCTTGGGTAATTTCGAGGCTAAAGAAGAAGATGGATTTATGTGTGTAGAAGATAGTTGGGTTTGCAGTGCTATTTTGAGAAGAGAATCATCTATCCTTGCTCATCGTTATTTTTTGCCAAAAAAAGGAACAATCCCCTGTCAATCAATTTCCTATAATTATAGGATTGGAGATGCTATTGGAGGCTTAGGTGTGCGATTTAATTTACCCAGCAACTATGTGTACCAGGGGAAAAAAAATCCTTGGTGGATTTGGAAAATAGTAGATGAGGATGGCGATATATATACGCTTTATTCATGCCAACTCAATTCTCTTATAATTTCTCGATTCGTTAACGAATATTTTCCCCTCGATTCGGGGTGGGTATTTTTTAAACGAGATAGATTTGTGGATGGCTTTTACTTGTATAATCCTGATGACACGCCTTTTTGGGGCGGAGCGTGGAAAATTGAAGATAGCTCAGAATCGATTGCCACATAAAACGATCTAGTTTGTGAACCATAAACTGACTAAACCTGTGAGTTAAAGGAAAGATGACTGCTTTTTAGCCCTCTTTCTGCACCCTCTACTGTCACAATCGGTTTTTTAGTGGGACTTATACATTTTCTAGCCCCTAAAAGAGCTGAGAACCTCTCTACAAGGAAAACAGGTCGATGACCTCAAAACGCCTGAAACTATGCGTGAATACTAAATTTACGCCTATTCGAGCTAAAAGTTTTTCTCCATCTAGGTTGGAAGCCATTTTTACCTAGGCTTTTGTCTAAGTCCCATTAGGAATTTTGCGAACAAATTAAGTTACTTTTTATATACAGCAGATTCCACGTTTATGAAGGACACCGGGCTATCGCTCTATCTCCGCCGTAGGGACACGGGACCCGGCGGTTGTCCCTACTTCATAAACCTGGAATACGCTCTAACTGACACAGAAATCAGTTTTGCGATCACCAGTCCCAAATTCTCACTCATCCCAAAATTCGTAGTGTGATACTGAGCGGGTGCCGAAGGTGGGCTAAAAAAGCTCCTGTTTTCCTAGACCCAATTACTAATATTCTGTGATGATATTATGCGTAAGGAGTATGATTAAAATGTCCCGACAAACTGAGGCTACTACTTAGCTCCCGCACTGCCAACTTGCTACCCGCAGGTTTTGTGCAAGTACGGGATATTTACGTGTATCCTATATCCTCCTGTAGCCTCTGTGCGATCGCCCGATTTAATCCGGTGAAAACAGGCAAACACAAGTAACCATATACAATTCCTTACCCCCTCGGAAGTGCGACATGAAAAAACTAATTTTACTGACTGGAATGCTACTCATGATGACGGCAAAATCAGTATTTGCCAGCCCAGTAGCCCCCAAAATTGCACCGAGCGAGCTGATAGCTGCCTCGGAAATTACAGAAACCCTTAACAAACCCGTTACCTCTGAATCAGTTCCCAACCTCGAACCGATCAAGCGAATGTCAACCTCGGAAATCCGAGAAACCATCAACCAACCCACCACCTATATTTTTGAAGGCGTCAAAGGGCGAGAACTCACTCTCTCCCTGTGGGCGGGACAACTGACAGCCCAACTTTACAGTCCCAATGGTGAAAATATGGGGGTTATTGAAAAAGCAGACAATCAGTGGATGGGCCAGTTGCCAGAGTCCGGCATCTATCGCGTGCGAGTTACCCCGAAAGGTGAAACTACCAGCTTTGTACTGGGACGCGACTTTAACGCCAAGTGGACTTATAGGCCCGATCGCGCAATTCCCATAGCATTCAAGGAAAAACAAGCCACAGTCAAACTCAAAATGTCCGGCTACCAAATCCAGCCCATCACGGTTCAAGGCCAGCAGGGACAGACAATTAGGGTGACAGCTAGCAACAAAAATCTAGATCTGGCGATCGAATCTCCGACGGGAGAACTCCTGGATCAAGGCGAAGGTCAAACTTTTGCTCAACTCCCTGAGTCCGGCACTTACCGGGTAATCGTAGTTGCCAAGAGGCCGGTCAAGTCCTCAATCCGAGTTTCTGTGCAATAGCAAAGATTGCACAAATAGCTGGTAAAAGTATAGTCATATATAGGCATGGGAGGCTTCAAGTCCCTCCCCCTTCACTTTTACTTTGAGCGGATTGACCCGCCTCGGCTGAACTACGCAGCTCCCTATCCCATTGCTGAACGCATTTGGGATTGCTTTTCTGAGGATGTTGTACGAACCGTTGACATCAGAATTAATTAATTGACCGATCGATGTTTTGTACAAACCTCTTTTGATTCGCTTGCCAGTAAAAACGGGGTCTTTATCGGTTTTCCCGTAAACAGGTATTGAATCTAAGCCCAAGAAGCTGGCTCGCGAACTATAGGACTCTTCTTGTACGATTACTTCGATTCCAACTAATCGAGCTTTGTATTCCAACATCTCAATTAATCGAGCGTGAGGAATGCTGACAAAGTTTTGGTTAGTTTGCTTCCCTAGATCGATCTCAGTTTTCCACTGTGCGTTTTTACCGATTACTAGCGTTCCAATCCGTTTTGCACTCAAAAGGTCAACAACTAGGCGACTGGCATGATGCAAGTAATTATCGACTTTTTGGTTGCGACAGCGAGTTAAGTGTCGAATGCGAGATGAGGTTTGGCGATTCCCTTTCAACTGGGATTGCAACTTGGCTTTGCGCTTGTTGTAGAACTGGTTGATAGATTTCAACGGTCGCCCGTTAACCAACAAAGGGACAAATCCCGGTTGATTTGAAGTTAGCGCCGCTAAATTATCCAGTCCTAAATCAATGCTAGCTACAAAGTTATTGTTGCTGACGGTAGACTCCGGTTTATCGTAAATTACCTCAATTACATAGGAATCACATTTCGGAACCAGTCTAACTTGGCAAATTCGATCGGGAGCGACTTTAGTTTTAATTGAAAGTTCAGTACCGGAAAGTTTAATGATTCCCTTTTTTAACTGCTTGCTGCTAATCGCTTGAATTGTGTAGACGAGAATGTTTCGCCCTTTAGTCTTATCCTTGTATTTCGGCAATTTCGGGCGACCAGTGAATTTAGAGGAATCTGTTTTGTAAGCTTTAACTGCTTCAAAGAATGATTTCCAATTCTTGTCCAACACCATTAATATTTGTTGGCTAACCTTGGCTGGTAAAGCTTTGTATGCTTCACAAGACTTCATTAAACGGTTCATTTCGTTGTAGCCAACATAGCCCCATCCATAAATAAAATGCTGACGAATGACGTAGTTGGCCGCGTTGTAGAGATTCTTGGATTTAAAAGCTAATTCATCAATTTCAGCGAAACGATCTTCCGTAGATTTAATGATATGTCGCTCTGTTAGCTGCATTTAAGGCTTCCATTTTTTAGATGGCGTGTATTCCACTCGACCGCTACGATAATAGCATACTACTATTGCTTATAAGTGCTTACAAACTCAACGAAGTTTTACAATACTCTTGAGGGCGATCGAATTTGCGCCGCCGAAAAAACAGCTCGCCAATGGGGCGAGCTGTTTTTTTGCGTAAAATCAACCTTGGATCAGCGCTTCAAAACGTTCTTGTTTCCAAATGCAGCTTAAATCCGAGTCAGCTAAAGCTAGCTCTCGGTATAAATTAGGGATAAACTCAACAGCCCGCTGCAAATTGTCAAGGGCCAAATCAGCAAATCCCAGTAGCGCATAACAGCAAGCTTTATTGTAAAAAGCGTTAGCAAAATCAGGATTTATTTCTAAGACTGTTTCGTAGCAAGCAATCGCCTCAGAGTAGCAGCCTTTTCGCGCCAATTCCACACCCCGGTTGTACCAAATCAAATAATCTTCAAAGGGACGCTCAGATGTAGGAGTGAACTTGGCATTTCTCTGATTTAAACCTACTAATTTCTCCAAAGCAACTCTCCGTTCGCCCACAGCATCGGCTCTGCCCGGTTGTAGAGCGATCGATCGGCTAAAACTAGCCACTGCTTGTTTGTAAAGTCCCATAGAGTTCGCAGCTATACCGCGATTGTACCAAGCCTTCGCGTCATCAGGCTTAAACTCGATCGCCCGGTCAAAACTGTTGAGCGCCTGATAGTAAAGCTTGAGTTCCAACAAAGCATTACCTCGGTTGTACCATGCCCAAGCAGCCTCCGGGTACAAATTTAAAGAGCGATCAAAACTCAGAACCGCCTTCTCGTAAAGCCCCATATCGATCAGCGTCAGTCCCCGGTTGTGCCAAATACTCGCCGCGCACGGACTGAACTCCAGAGCCCGGTCAAAACTGTTGAGAGCGTCCAACCAGCGGCCCAACTTTCCTAAAGCAATAGCCCGGTTGTGCCAGCCAAAGCTCGCATTCGGCTCCACCGCCAAGGCTTCATCAAAACTCTTCAGCGCCTCTAAGTGCCGTTCTAATTTCCCCAGAGCCATACCTCGGCCGAACCAAGCCTTATAATGATCTGATTGCAACTTCAAAGCTCTGTTAAAGTTCGCCAGGGCACCATGATCGTCGTTAGCTTCGAGGTGGCGCGAACCCAGATGGTAATACCAAGCCGCTTCCAAGTTTTGAATTAAGTTCATAATATTTTGTATCTATCTTAGGGATGATTCTACATGAAATCATACCTGGAGTAAAACTGTAATTCCACTAAAAATCTGAAAAATTTGATACAGGGCGATCGCCGGTACACAGGGCCAGTAACAACCTCAACAATTTGCGATCGAAACTAACTATTTTCCTCTGGTAAAATGCTCTTTTCTCTAACCACACTCATCATTTTTTAGAGCTGCTGCGAATCTTAACTCTGCGTGAATCACGCAACTCTTTCCACCGCATCCCGAATTAGGTTTGCAGTTACACAAAGAGTCCTAGGACGCCCCAAGTCTAACTGCAAATCTCATAGTGCTAATAGCTTCTACTTCTGCTTGCCCAATTCAAGCAACCACAACCGCTGTTTTAGCATTCTCACTCAACAGCAACTGACCTGTTGCATCAATACTAAAATCTTTCCCCAGCAGAAAACCCTGGCCCATCAACCGCTGGCAAACCACCAGCGCAGTAATGCGGCGAATTTCTTCCATCACGTCAGCAGGAATCAAATAACTCAAACTCCAGATCACGGACTCGGAGTCATACCAAATCAAACGCTCAATACTGACAATCATCAAAGCAGCTACACTGTCAACAGACAGCCGCCCTCTGAGATCCGCAATCAAATCCTTACCAATTAAACTATTGCGAGTCATCATCGCTCTAGCCATCTTCCCAATTTCTTGTTCGAGTTCTAAATGATTCATGCTTGGCACTGGCTTTTATGTTTTTAAAGCACTACTCAGAGTAAAAACAGTAGCCCCTACCAGGCTCTGCCATAGCGTAGCTGACGCAGGCTCTACCGCAACTCTTTTTAACAAAGTATACCTAAAGAAAGATCAAAAATATATCTAAAGGGAGATACGAAAACTTTTTTTTGAGATAAATTGGTAAACCAATCCCCACAAGAGTTTTTACGAGCAGCGAATTGAGTATTTATACTTGCTAGAACCCGGAGTAAAGTCAATCGATTGAAGCATTGAAGAATTGGAGAATTGGAGAAAGCGACCTCACGGAGGAAAGCGGGGGGTTGTACTCTGGCTGCTTTCGGTGGAAGATTGGTAAATTCGCTACATAATAAGGAAGTAGTTATCTCAGAGAAAAAAAATAATGGCTGCAAACCAGGCAGACATCGATATTGCCCCCTTGATCGACTACGGCCTGATCGACCCCACCGCCACGCCAGAGCAAGTAGAACACTGTTGCCAACAAGCAGAGAGATTTGGCTTTGTCACAGTTTGCGTGTATCCCGCCTACGTCCGACAAGCTGTTGAGCTGCTCCACGGCAAACGTCCCAAAGTCTGTACAGTTATAGGTTTTCCCACCGGTGCTTCGACTTCAACGGTGAAAGTTTACGAAGCTCTAGAAGCAGCAGATAATGGAGCCGTAGAGTTAGATGTCTCCGTTAACTTAGGATTGTTGAAAGCTGGAAGAATCGACGAATTCCACCGGGAATTAGCCCAAATTTGCGAAGAAACTAATCTCACCATTAAAGCAATTATCGAAAGTTCGCTGCTTTCCGATGCCGAAAAACAATTAGCGGCTGAGATTTGTATGGAAGCCGGCGCCGCCTACATCAAAACCAACACTGGCTTTTTTGGCCCAGCGAAAGTTGACGATGTGCGACTGCTGAAGGAAGTTACGAAGGGACGGATTGGGATTAAAGCGGCCGGCGGAATTCGCACTCACGAACAAGCTTTAGATTTGGTAGTAGCTGGGGCAACTCGTTTGGGGACTTCTCGTGGCCCCGAATTAATCCGCCAGCGAGATAATTTAGATAAAAGTCATTAGTCATTAGTCATTAGTCATTAGTTATTAGCAATGGCTAATTGGTCATGGCTAATTGGGAATTGGTGCGCCTTTACGCACCTTACAACTAAAAGTTCTGCCTGTTGGACTGTTTTTGCTACTGTCTAGTAACAATACTTCGGACTGTTTTTGATTGCCAAAAGTAGAATGACTGTTCCAGGTCGATCGACCAACGAGGACAATGAAACTGTCCGAAGTATTGTAGTAAATATAAAATCTAAAATCTAAAATCGAGTGATTAGAACTTACAAAGCAACTGGAATCAATCTCAAGAGTGCGCCGATCGGCGAATCCGATCGAGTGCTGACAATTTTGACGCGGGAATTCGGCTTAATTCGAGCCGTAGCACCGGGTGTTCGCAAACAGCGATCGACCATTGGCGGTAGAAGCGAATTATTTGTCGTTAACGAATTGCTAATTGCCAAAGGCCGATCGCTCGACAAAATTACCCAAGCCAACACCGTAGAATCCCATCCGGGTTTGAGCCGCAACCTCGGAAAACTCGCAGCCGCGCAATATCTGGCCGAATTGGCGATCGCCAGTGCCCTTTCCGATGAACCCCAAGAAGAACTCTTTTGGTTGCTGGGCGAACATTTGAGCCGTTTGGAGCGTTTGTCCGATCGCACAGAAATCCAATCAGCCGCCGTGCTGATTGCTCACCTCGCCCACGGCATTTTTCACCTGCTAGCCTTAGCGGGCCTCGCGCCCCAAGTCCAAGTTTGCTGCGCCACCAGACACCCGCTCATCCCAAATTTCACCGATCCGAACTGGCAAACCGGGTTTAGTATACCCTCTGGGGGAACCTTTAGCTTGTCCGAACTAGCTAACCTAGAGGCTGAACTCTCTTCAGAAACCGGCAGCTTGTCCAGATCCGCCTCCCGTTCCCGGCAAACGAATGGCAGCAAACACTTGACAAATTTCCAGATTAATGCTAAGGAATTAGCAGCGCTGCAAGAGTTGGCTAGTCCAGAACTAGGAGAGGGGATTACCGATCGCACAGCTTGGGTATCTGTCGAAAATATTTTGCGGCAATATGCCCAGTATCATTTAGGTTGCACGATTCGATCGGGAAGCTCGATCGACACCTACTTAGAGAGTTTTGAGTTTTAAATTTTGAATGTTGAGTTAAATCGGTGAACGGGCGATCGAACATCGCACCCCCAGCCTGCGGATACCCGAACCGGCCGGCCATTTCAGGTAAATTCTCAAGGTTGTTGCGACATCAGATAATAGATAGAGAAAAAGTTACGAGATTATTAATAAACTTAGGGGTTAACCCCTCAATTGGAAATTCACATCTCCCCAACCTCCACCACCCCAGGTGATCCACCCCAAATCCTATGATGCGACTGTCCGATTCTGATTTGACAATATCTGTTTTAGCTGTGACCCACCACAAAATGGAAGAACGAGAAAATTTTCCCGATTTTCGCTCCGATCCCGTCTTGGCCGATCGACAATGGAGCAACGTCCCAGACCCAGAAATGGATAAATACCCCACAACTCCAGCACCAGACTGGAACAACGGCAATAGCCAACAGCCCGAAGCAATCCCCCCGGTTCCCACACCAGAGCCAGCAGCAGAACTCTCCGAAGCAGTAGCCGAAATGCCCGAAAAAGCAACGGGATTTCTGCCAGTGCTCAAAAACCCAAATTTTCTAGCATTGTGGAGTGGGCAAGTTTTTTCCCAACTAGCAGATAAAGTTTATCTCGTACTGACGATCGCCCTCGTAGCCAGTCGCTTTCAAGCGCCAGATCAAACCATCAGCAGGTGGGTATCGGCAATCATGATCGCCTTTACCATTCCCGCAGTGCTGTTCGGGGCCGCCGCGGGCGTGTATGTCGATAGGTGGTCGAAAAAAGCAGTGCTGGTAGCCACAAACCTGCTGCGGGGAGCCTTCGTTTTAACCTTGCCCGTGCTGCTGTGGCTCTCGGACGGGTGGGAACTCGGTCAACTGCCACTCGGATTCTGCTTGCTGCTGCTAGTGACATTCCTCGTTTCGACTCTAACTCAATTTTTCGCCCCAGCAGAACAGTCAGTGATTCCCCTAATTGTGGAACGCCGCCACCTGCTATCAGCAAACTCCCTCTACACCACAACCATGATGGGTTCGGTGATTATTGGCTTCGCAGTCGGAGAACCCTTACTAGCTTTAGCCGACACCCTATTTTCCAACCTCGGCGGCGGACTCGGCATCGGCAAAGAATTAGTAGTAGGCGGAAGTTACGCCTTCGCCGGAGTGCTGTTGCTGTCGATGAAAACAGGCGAAAAAAACGAAGTCGAACACGAACCGCCGCACCCCCTAGCAGATTTGCGAGATGGCCTGCGTTACATCAACGATCAACCGAAAGTCCGCAATGCTTTAATTCAACTAATTATTCTATTTTCCATTTTTGCAGCCTTGGCAGTTCTAGCAGTGCGGCTGGCAGAAATCCTCCCCGGTATGAAAGCATCACAATTTGGCTTTTTGCTGGCGGCGGTGGGGGTTGGCATGGCTACTGGGGCGGCGACTGTCGGCTATCTCGGCCATAAATTTTCTCACTCCCAACTGAGTTTAATCGGATCGATCGGCATGGCACTTGCTTTGATGGGCCTTTCTGCATTTACAGACCATTTGTGGCTGTCGGTGCTGTTCATTACCCTGTTGGGTTTATTTGCCTCATTGGTGGGAGTGCCGATGCAGACTACAATTCAAGCAGAAACCCCAGAAGAAATGCGGGGAAAAGTCTTCGGGCTGCAAAACAATGCCACTAATATTGCTTTGAGTTTACCGTTGGCTTTGGCCGGGGTAGCAGAAACATTTCTGGGTTTGCCGACAGTATTTTTGGCTTTAGCAGGATTAGCGATGGCTGGGGGTGTCTTAACCTGGTATATTTTCCGTAGCAGTAATAGCAAAGTCGATCGAATCTAAAAAATAACAAACTCTGATTTACTGGAATGCACATCGCTTGGCTAGGAAAAAAATCACCTTTTTGCGGTAACGTCACTTACTCCAGGGAAGTCACCAACGCACTATTAGACCGGGGATACCAGGTCAGTTTCCTGCACTTCGCCCAAGAAGCGGGCCCACTAGACAGGAACAATACGGGGTGGAACATGGCAAATGGTTCGTGGGGCAAGGGAATTGCTCAAACCTCATATACGAATTCGCTATCGCCCGCTAGTTGCAACGAAGTTTCTTTACCCTGTCACTACAAGTCGCAAATTTATACGATTCCCACTCTCAAGTCCCGCACAGTGCTGATGAAATCTCTGCGGCGGCTCAAACCCGATGTGGTTCACGCTTCCCTGACGCTTTCGCCTCTGGACTTTCTGCTGCCGGAAATTTGTCAAGAATTGAATTTGCCTCTGGTGGCGACTTTTCACCCGCCGTTCGATCGCAAATTGCGGAATTTGACATCGGGAACCCAACACCTGATGTATCAACTGTACGCTCCGTTTTTGGCGAACTACGACTCGACGATCGTATTTTCTTACATTCAGCGAGATATTTTAGTGCGCTTGGGAGTGCCGGAAGAACGGGTAGCCGTGATTCCCAACGGAGTAGACGCGGTGAAGTATTCGCCCGGGCCTTCGGGGCTGAAGTCGGAATTAAAGGCCGATCGAATTTTTGTTTACCAAGGCCGCATTGCCCAGGAGAAAAATGTCGAGGCTTTGCTCAAGGCATGGAAACAGTGCAATTTTGGCCCTGGAAACGTATTGGCGATCGTAGGCGACGGGCCCCTAGCCGCCTCGCTGCAACTGTTTTACGGCGAAGATGATGGCATTGTGTGGCTCGGATTTGTTGCCGAGGAGGAACGCCGGATCGAAATTCTGCGGGGTGCAGACGTATTTATTTTGCCTTCTTTGGTGGAGGGACTGTCGCTGTCGCTGCTGGAAGCGATGGCCTGCGGTTTAGCTTGTTTGGCAACGGATGCCGGTGCTGACGGCGAGGCCTTGGAGGAAGGCGCGGGGATAGTTTTGAACACTCAGCGGGTACGGAGTCAGTTGCAAACCTTGCTGCCGCTGTTTTGCGATCATCCTGAGTTGGGAATGCTGCTTGGTCAAAAAGCACGCCAACGGGCGATGGATCGATACACTCTCAGTCAGAATATTACTGAGTTGGAAAAGCTTTATGCAGAGGTTTTGCAAAAGCAGCGCGTACTAATTCGCGGTTTAGCATGATTCAGCAGGAAGAAGGAACTCCTAACCAGTTGAAATTAATCCGTTTATCCGTGTCAAAATCCGTGTCGTGCCTTCCTTCTTCCTTCGCATATGACTTATCGAAATCCCGCTCCTACAGTTGATATTATCATCGAATTAGCCGATCGCCCCCATCGCCCGATCATACTCATCGAACGCCGCAATATTCCCTACGGCTGGGCACTTCCCGGCGGTTTTGTCGATTACGGGGAAGCGGTAGAAACGGCGGCAAAACGCGAAGCTTTAGAAGAAACAAGCTTGAATGTAGAATTAATTGAGCAATTTTACGTTTATTCTGACCCAAATCGCGACGCCCGCGAACACACTATCAGTATTGTATTCTTGGCTTCTGCAACGGGCGAACCTCAAGCCGCCGACGATGCTAAAAGTTTACAGATTTTTGAATCTTGGCAGATTCCCCATCAATTATGTTTCGATCACGATCGCATTTTGCGCGATTATTGGCGTTACCGTCATTATGGATTGCGTCCGCGTTTGTAGGAGAAGAGTTTTTAACCGCAGATGCACGCGGATTAACGCGGATTAATTGCTATGATTTATCTGCGTTGATTTGCGTGCATCTGCGGTTTCATTCATAACAACTAAATTTTATGCCAAGCTTGACAATATTAGGCGGAGGTGCTTGGGGTTCGGCCTTGGCAAATCTGGGAGGCAAAAAAGGCGATCGAGTTAATTTGTGGTCCCGCAGCAGTTCTTTTAATCTAGAATCAGTTATAACAGGTGCGGATGTTGTTGTTTCGGCAGTTTCGATGAAAGGAGTTGGAGCAACAGTCGATCGACTTTTGGCTTTAGAGTTAAGTCCCGATACAATTATAGTTACTGTCACCAAAGGTTTAGACCCCGCGAGTACGCGCACTCCATCTCAAATTTGGCAAAATGCGTTTCCTAACAATTCAATAGTGGTACTTTCTGGGCCCAATCTTTCCGAGGAAATTCAGCAAGGATTGCCGGCTGCAACGGTAGCGGCGAGTTCGGATGTAGCGGCGGCCAAGCAAGTGCAAAATATTTACAGTTCTGATATTTTTCGGGTTTATGTGAATGAAGACCCGCTGGGGACTGAGTTAGGTGGAACTTTGAAAAATGTATTTGCGATCGCCGCTGGTGTTTGCGACGGTTTACAATTAGGAACTAATGCTAAATCGGCTTTGCTGACTCGCGCTTTGCCGGAAATGATTCGGGTGGGAGTTCGTTTGGGAGCTCGCGCAGAAACCTTTTACGGTTTGTCTGGTTTGGGAGATTTGCTCGCTACTTGCAACAGTCCTTTATCGCGTAATTATCGGGTGGGTTTCGGGTTGGCTGAAGGCAAATCTTTGGAGCAAATTTTGCACGAATTGCAGAGCACGGCTGAGGGTGTTAATACTACTAATGTGTTGATTGATTTGGCTAATCAACGCGGCATTGAAGTTCCTGTTTCTCGTCAAGTTTACCGCTTGTTGAATGGGCAAATTACTCCTGAGCACGCTGTTTTATCACTGATGGAACGCACTTTAAAACCGGAGTAATATCAAAATAATTACCAGATATTTAAAGCAGCATCACTGAGAAAGAGTTTCTTAAAAAAGGCGCTCTAATTTTTTGTATACTTCATCATCGTTACGCTTACCAACTAGAATAATTTCTACCAAATCTTCTTCGGGCTTAAAGCTGTAAATAATCCGATACTCGCCACTATCTACCCGATAATAACCCGGATATCCGATTAATTGCTTGCTATCATTAGGTAAAGGATCGACATTCAGCGCTAACACTTTTTTAGCAATTTGAGCCGCTATTTTAGGTTGCAAACCCTTGAGAAAGTCGAGAACTGTTTGTAAACCATCAAGTTTCGCCATTTGCGAGTTGTTTTAGTGTTTCTACAAAGGTTTTAGTACCAACCATTTGAGACTGACTCAGGGCAGATTTTGCTGCTTTTCCTAAAAGCATATCTTCTAATTCCATCAGTCGCTCTATCAAGCGCTGATAGGCCTCAGCGGACATAATTACGTGGCTGGGCTGCGATTTATCTGTGAGTAAAACTGGCTCCACAGCAGCTCGGTTAAAGACTGTCCCCTGTGGATTACATACTTCTGCGAGGGTGTAACTTTGCATGACAGATGTTATGAGCGTGGGTTATGTCTATTTTAGGCAAAATCGGCAGGGATTGGGAGGTCGATCGATATTTGGGATTACAAAAGTAGGACTTACGCAAAAAACCCGGTTTTTGAGAAACATCCTGCACATCTGGGAGAAATTTCGCAGCAGTCGCCAGCCGTCTTTTTCCTGCATTGCGTAATACCGCCTTCTACAGTTACCCTACGATCTAAGACTGTTCCTTATCATCAGGGGCGGGTTTCACCAACCATAATTGTTGAAAACTAAGGATCTCATAAACCCGCCCCGCCCCTACATCAAGGATGCAACCCGACATGATATAAGCGCGATAAATACGATCTATTTACCGCCGTAATAAAAGGCAATTTCTTTCTCTTTCAGCGGTGCAAAGTTGGCCGCAACCAGCATTTTATCGAGTTCCTCTTGTCCGATGTGTTTGACACCGATTCGGACAATCCGCGATCGCATTGTATTTGACACGCCACTGCGCTGTCTGCCGGCTTCTAATCCCATCACTTGCTTGTAGAGGTCTAATTTTGCTTGCGGAATCGGAGTACCGTCAAAGTCGATTCCAGAGGCGATCGCAACATCGATCGCATCTGCACCAGTTGTAGATTGAGCCGCTGAGTTTGTTTCTGAAGACATTGTGCAAATTAAATAAAAAGGACGATCGTCATAAAAAGTAGTTTAGTCCTAAAAGTGCCACAGTTGAGCACCAAACTCTAGCACTGCTGAAAGTATAGGAGGAGTCAGGAGTCAGGAGTCAGGACTCAGCAGTCAGGACTCAGGATGCTTAGTTATTAAGGGTGGAAGAAATCATTAATGTCTTAACTGCCGAGAAGGTTGCTATAGCGTAAACTCGTGAAACAAGCTAAAAATATTCGATTAAGCACAGTTTGGCACAAGGGCGATCGCACTGGGAGCATCTCATATTTGTAAAAACACTTCTTCTGGCTCCTTCCTTCTTCCTTCTGACTCTTTTTTCCTGGCTCCTGACTCCTGACTCCTAACTCCTATTTCTAGCTTGGCTGCAAAAGTGAGATGCTCCCGATCGCACTTAGCATTTCTTCAAACAAAGGATTGCCAAAACTCATCAATTGCAGTGAAGCATTTTCGTCAAAGATATCCGGGTAAAATGTTACAGCATAATCGCGACTTTTATAGTTAAGATGCCAAGTGCGATTTTCAGAGCGATCGAAGATAGCGCCAATCTGCTTTAAAATCAAAGAATTGACAAACAAATTTTCGATGGTTTCAGGAAACAGAGAAGTCGGCGGCAAAGGTTGACGGATTTCTTGCAAGTCTGATTCTACATCCATCGCTACCATTTCATCGAGGGCAGGGCCGCGAGGCGGCGCGTCTAAAATGCGATCGAACTCTCCCAACAAAACGCCCTCTTCTTCGGGATCTGCACTCATCACAGCCTGTTCGATGAAAGTGGGAACTGTTGCGAGAATCGGTTGCAAATTGCCGACTACGGTTTGAAAAGCATCGATGCGAGCGCGCAATTTCTTGTAAACCTTCGCCTCTACTGTTCCGTCGTAATAAAAATTGTGTATTCTGACGGTATCATAAATCTGTCCGATGCGATCGAGTCTGCCGATGCGTTGTTCCACGCGCATAGGATTCCAAGGCATATCATAGTTGATTAACACACCGCAAGTTTGCAAATTTAGCCCTTCCGATGCGGATTCAGTACACAGTAAAATTTTGATGATTCCTTGTCGGAATTGGGTTTTGATTTGTTCTTTCGGAAAAGTTCGCCATTCTCCATTTTGATATAATTCTCCCCCGCGCCCGGAATAGCAAGCAATCTGAGCACCATATAATTGTTGTAAAGCAGTTCTGAGATAGTCCATTGTGTCGGTGTACTGCGTAAAGACGATCGCACTTTCGCGCTGGATTAGTTCTTGACGCAAAATTGTGATAAAATGCGAAAGCTTGCTATCTTCGCCTGTATTCTCGAACTGATAAAGTAAATCTTCTAAATATTTAATCTCTTCAGGATCTGCTGGTTCAAAATAAGATTCCATTCCTTCCAAAATTACATCATCCGCCTCATCTAAATCCTGAAAGTCATCTTCAGTAATGCTAATTCCTTCGAGGCGGCGCTGTAACGATTCGCGGATGGCATAAAACGAACTTGTCAGGCGTTTGCGGTAAAGAGTCATCAAAAAACCTAACGCTTTGCGGTTGTCTTTTTGCGCTAGATTGTAAAAGTGGCGCACGTAATTGCTGACGGCGAGATAAAGCGGGACTTCGCGGTTATTTTCTAAAGTAATGGCATTATCTCTGACGGCGCGGTGGGGAATATCGCGATCCAGCAATCCCCGCTGATAGTATTGGCGCAAGGTGTCGCGGGTGTGGCGAAACATCAAATCTTTGAGGGGAGTATTCACTGTCAAATATTGGCGGGAAGCGGCGATAAAATCCGTGTCTTCCACAACTTGTTTTGGGTTGACTCGCTGGTTTTTTTCCCAGACATCGCGCAACTTATAATATAGCAATCGATCGCCCTTCTGTAAATATTCCTGCAACCGAGTACAGGGCGAACCTCCTTGCTGGAAGTAATCCACAGACATCTGCTGCAAAAAATTCAAGGTTTGGCGATCGGGTTTGTCGGACAATGTGCTAAAATAATTGCAGAAATTCTCACCATAAGACCAATGTCCCCGCAGTCCGAGAAGGTGCAATAAATCGAAAACTTCGATCGCGTCAATCTGCATCGGCGTGGCGGATAATAATAACAGCGATCGACTTTTTTCTCGCAACTGCTGCATTAACTGAAGCAACCGATTCGGAGTTTCCTTGCGGTTTTGCGGGCTTTGGCGGCGGGCGTGATGCGCTTCATCCAGAATCACCAAATCCCACGGTTTGGCGTCTAGGAGTTCTTTGGTACGATCGCTCCGACGGACTAAATGAGATGATGCTAAAATCAGATTTTGGGAATTCCAAATATTTTCTTCCCCTGACAGACTTTTCTCCCCATACGGATTCTTTAACTCACCTTTGTTGTAACTCCAAAAGTGCAAATTGAATTTTTCGCGCAATTCTTCGTGCCATTGCGGCTGAATGCTAGCGGGTGCTAAAATTAACACACGTTTGACTTTTTTACTGACAAGCAAGTAACGGAGAATCAACCCAGTTTCGATGGTTTTCCCCAATCCAACTTCATCCGCAATTAAGAAACTTTTCGGGAAATTTGCCGCCACTCTACGCAATATCTTAATCTGATGCGGCCAAGGTGCGATCGGAATTGATTTCAAACAATAATCCAGACAACTTGGCGAAGCGTACAAATTGAGAAGCGGTTCAAATTTAGCATAATCTGCGGATAATTCAGGGCAGGGCGGGCACGGGGGCACCGCCCCTACGGAAGGTTTTGTAGGGGCGGTGCCCCCGTGCCCGCCCATCCCCCCGTGGTTGCCCCGAAACAGCCCAGCCCTTGGGGGTAGGGGGGCGTTGAATTCTGACTCCCGACTCCACACAGGTTTACTGCTAGGCGCATAGCTAAGCAACTTATTTTTCACCGCTTCCGGCACTTCAAAAACCCGCACATTCGGCGATAAATTGTTCCACAACTGTTCAAACCGAAAAATCTCTTCAGAAACTCGTTCTGCATCTCGGCCGCCTTCCCAAGCACAATAAACGTGGAAAGATTCAACATTGCTTTCCCAACCGCTGAGAGATTCGTTATTGGAACCGCTAAAAGCTAATTGTGCGCCTTTGCTGTCGGTAAAAATGCCGACTTTTTCATGAAAAATATGCTGCCGATCGAGTAAACTTTCAGTATCGACTGGTAAGCCGTTAGATTTGAGGGGAACGGCAATTTTAATATCGAGATAACTGTTTTGAATCAGCCAACTGAGGATTTCAAAATGTTTGAGTTGCGCGAAAGTTTTGGGCGGCTGTAAATCCGTATCGAGGCGGATAGTAACTGCATCTCGCAGGGCGTAACCTTGCTGGATAGCTTGCAAGTCTTGCGGGCTGAATTGACAGCCCATTATTAACCGCATCCGCCCTTGATTGTGCAGCATCGCGCCCAATCCCTGCGCGACTTTACTGAGGATGGCGCTGTTGAAAAAGCCGGATTTGCGATCGTACTGTAGAGCACATTCTAGCGCGGGAATGTAGAAATCGGCGATCGGGTTATTTTCGTTGCTCGAATAGCTGATGCGCCAGGCATAATCTGTTAAATTCATATTATTAGTCATTCTTTAAGGTTCGTAGTTGCGCTTCAGCGCCGGCCGGATCGTAGCGCGGGCAACTACCAACTTATTTTAATCACGACTTACGCAAAGGTGGAATCTCATCAGCAGAAAGAGTCACCACTTTCCCATCCTGCCAAATACTAATAGATTGTCCGAGTTTGCGGTGTTTCTCGATCGCCTGTGCGATCGCCATTTTAACGCCAGCATCGATTTTTTGATGTAGAGGTGAGAGGGCGGGTTGTTCAGGATTCATCGATACCTCCAGTAATTTGGTTCCAGATTTCCGATCGATAAACAATGCGCTTTCCCAGAGTCCGCCAGGGAATGAATTCCCTGGCTAATAGCGAAAGTCCTCTAAAGAGGACTGATTAGTTATTCCTATTATCCCTCTTTTGTCACTTGCCACCGACAACATAATTAATAATTAATATATTAAATATTAATTATTAAATCCTAGAGATTCTTCAGTCCTCTTCAGAGGACTTTCGCTTTGAGGCAGGGAATTCATTCCCTGCCGGACTGCCGGAGTGCGGATTTTGCCTGAAGCCTTAAAGGTAAATACAATTATAATAAATTTTTTCGTCTTAAGGCGCTTTCCCAGAGTCCGCCAGGGAATGAATTCCCTGGCTAATAGCGAAAGTCCTCTAAAGAGGACTGATTAGTTATTCCTATTATCCCTCTTTTGTCACTTGCGACCGACAACATAATTAATAATTAATATATTAAATATTAATTATTAATTCCTAGAGATTCTTCAGTCCTCTTCAGAGGACTTTCGCTTTGAGGCAGGGAATTCATTCCCTGCCGGACTGCCGGAGTGCGGGTTTTGCCTGAAACCAAACTGCGGGTTTCAGCTTAAATTGACCTAACCTAAAACAAACTCAACTGCCCCTCAAACGGAATATCCATCTGTTGATAAACAACCTTGGCCTTAATCTCATCCATCGCCAACCACAAATCCAACAAAGCCTTCTCCTCCGGGATGCGTTTCTTCTCATCCCCAATCCGGGGAATAACTTTCAGCGCCACCTCTATCGCCCGCATGAAATTATCATTATCTGTCAAAGCCGTTTTTTTCATAAACTCGCGCACGATTTGAATATCTCCATCCTCTTGATACAAAGCGATAATCGCGTGCAATCCATCCACTAAATATGTCATCGAAAAATCTTGCGGATTGGCGGAAAAAGCTGATTTTTTCAGCCGCTGTTTCGGTGTCAAAAATTTGCAAGTGCCGCTAACCGAGTCAATCAGTTTGTATTTTTTTGCTAAATCAACGACATCGAAACCGCCGACGGCCAGGGCGAGTTGTCGCGCTTCATCGAAGGGGAACTCGACAGCGCCAAAGGCATCCCACGCGAGGAAATACCATTGAGTCAGGGCGTCAAATCCGGCGGTATCGGTTTGTACAAGTTTGCGGAAACGGTAGTTTGCAATCGCTTTTCTGGCTTCAGCAAAAGCAACTTCCGGGCGCACTTCTTCGCCGCTGCTGTCGAGGATGGGATAGGAACGGCTGAACACATTTAAAGCCGGGCCAAAGGCGCTTAAATAAAGGTCGATTCCTTTGATGTCGTTGGCTTCAAATTCCGGGGCGCGAAGTTCTACGAGATTGGCAACTTCCGGGCGCAAATCGTCCCACCAAGCTTGGGCGGCGTTAGGATCGCGTTTGCGACAGACGAGGAGCACTGTACTGGAAACCGAGTTTTTCTGGGCTTGGTGCAAGTTTTGCGGGCTTTCGGTACTGACAGCCCAGGATGCGGTAATCTCGAAACCGGCATCGATGAGGGATTTTGTGAGCACGTCCCACGCGCCGGATTCTTTGTGGTTGAATTGGACTGTCATCACGCCGTCATCGCGCAAAACTCGGTAATATTCGCTAAAAGCTAGCGCCATTTTTGCTTCGTAATCTTGTTTGGCGAGTTCGTCGGGGGATGTGCCCATGTTGCGGAAGCGTCCAGGGTTTGAAATTGCTTCTCTATCTTTATCGGTGAGTTCGTTAATAAATAAAGTGGGGAAAATATCGAGTAAATTTGCTCGTAGCCAAACATAGAAAAAATCTGTTAATTCTCCATACCGAACTGCGTCATAATAGGGTGGATCTGTAATAATTGCATCCACAGAATTGTTGGTAATGTGGTAAAGGCTATCGGCTGACGCAGCATCAATTTTAATAGTTTTTGAGCCGTATTGTTGAATTCCTGGTAGGCCAGTTGAGTGAGGTTTTGTACCCAATAATTCACAAAGTTTTATATAGTCTGAAGTAACAGCTTCAGCACATAAATTAAATAAAAATGGGGCTCCATTAGTTTCTAAATAGTTCCACATCAAATTTAGTGAATGTGTTGCTGATGCACCTCTAATATGTGTCATTACCTCTTTTTGCCCACTTAAGAGTGAATTCATGTCAGCACATCTATCTAAAACCAAAGATAAATAAGTTACAATTGCCTCTACTTTACTAGGTTCGTATTCAGCTTGTAGCAGCGTCTTAGCTTCGCTGATAATTTCTACATAAGTGACAAGAGTTAGTAACTGGCGTGAGTTAAACATCTCTTGCCAATGATAAATTCCATAGAGGTACATATCTGGCCCTCTATGCGTATTAGCGGGAATTTCTTGCATGGGAATTAATCCTAATGATTCCCACTCAATTCTTTTTTTATTTAAAAAATTATCGGCTTTTTCACACCCTGCTATATCAAGATTTGTCGTAGTTCTAAATTCTAAAGAACTGCTACGTTGACGGTAAGCAACGGCATATAACTGATGTCCTAATCCTGAAGATTGTGCAATCGCTTTTATGGCTTCATCCTCAATTACAGTATCACAATTCGGGCATTTACCCACACCTCTGCTAATCGTATTGTACTTACTAGGATCGTACTCACCGGCCTCGGTTTTAATCGTCGATTCCTTACCTTTCTTTCCCTTTACTAACTCAAAATCAACCCGCTTCTGTTCCAAATTGGGAATCGGTTTCACCGCACACCATTGACCTTTTTTTGCACTACCAGGCGATTTATCTACCCACCAATTCGGACTCAACGGCACAACCGACTGACAACTCGGACAAACCACCGTATGAGCCCACAAATAATTCTGCACAGTTTCACCTGGTAAAGAAGGGAAAAATTCAGTCAATCTTTTCTCAGCTTCATCCCCCACCCATTTCACCCATTTATCAATATCCTCCTGCAAATCCGGGCCAAATTTCAGCGGATATTCCATAGCCGCCTTCATCGTCACCACCGCCACGGGATTAAGATCCGACGCCAACACATTCAACCCGTACCGCGCCGCCTCAAACGGAATGCTTCCCCCACCCGCAAACGCATCTAAAATCGTCGGCGTGCGATTCCCCCACACCTTCTCGCAATAATCGTGAACCTTTTTAATTCGCACCGAAGACGGAGGAGTTTTGTAGAGTTTAATTTCCTTCCCCGGTTCCAATCCCAGCAAATATTCAAACTCTTCTAAAGAGATATCTGCGGGTAAAATCGACCCCAAAACCGAAGCGCGAGAAAACGATAAAGGTTTGCGCGAATACCAGCGATGCAATCCTTTAAATGGATTGCCGCCGTGTTCGTAATAAACCTGCTGGTTTAGCAGATTCACCGGCATGATTTTCTCGATGAAGAGTTGGGGGCGCATGATTTTGTTGGTTGGTGGTTATTGTTTTTAGGAACAGGCAAGATGCCTGTTCCACAAAGATTTAATTTTATTACTCGTTCCCAGGCTCTGCCTGGTAA
>NZ_JAUBTK010000104.1:22503-22842 GCF_036702455.1 Microcoleus sp. D2_18a_D3 | reverse complement strand
GTGCTCTTCCGATCTGGCACCTGCGCCGGCCCCCGCACCTGCACCTGCCCCCGCGCCCGCACCGGCCCCCGCACCGGCCCCCGCACCGGCCCCCGCACCTGCACCGGCCCCCGCACCTGCACCGGCCCCCGCACCTGCACCCGCACCTGCACCGGCGCCCGCACCGGCCCCCGCGCCATCGGGAACGCCAACTCCATCGGGAACGCCAACTCCATCGGAAACACCAACTCCATCGGGAACTCCCACGCCATCGGGAACTCCCACGCCATCGGGAACACCGACTCCATCGGAAACACCAACTCCAGCGGGAACACCGACTCCATCGGGAACTCCCACGCC
>NZ_JAUBTK010000104.1:0-22403 GCF_036702455.1 Microcoleus sp. D2_18a_D3 | reverse complement strand
ATCGGAAACACCAACTCCATCGGGAACTCCCACGCCATCGGAAACACCAACTCCATCGGGAACTCCCACGCCATCGGAAACACCAACTCCATCGGGAACTCCCACGCCATCGGGAACTCCCACGCCATCGGGAACACCAACTCCATCGGGAACTCCCACGCCATCGGAAACACCATCGGTAACGCCAACTCCATCGGGAACTCCCACGCCATCGGAAACACCAACTCCATCAGAAACGCCAACTCCATCGGAAACACCATCGGTAACGCCAACACCAACTCCATCGGGAACTCCCACGCCATCAGAGACACCAACTCCATCGGGAACTCCCACGCCATCAGAGACACCCACTCCATCGGGAACTCCCACGCCATCAGAGACACCCACTCCATCGGGAACTCCCACGCCATCAGAGACACCGACTCCATCGGGAACTCCCACGCCATCAGAGACACCCACTCCATCGGGAACACCGACTCCATCGGGAACACCGACTCCATCGGGAACACCGACTCCATCGGGAACACCGACTCCATCGGGAACACCGACACCAACCAACTTCTTCGACTATGCCTCATCCCCCAACAGCGTTACTCAAAACTTCAGCAACATCACTCAACCTGTCACTATCATTGGCAGTCCCTTTAACGACAACTTCACCGGTACAAGCAATCCAGACATCCTTGATGGTGGCGCTGGTGATGACATCCTCGATGGTGGCGCTGGCAATGACATCCTAAATGGCGGAGTTGGCAACAACACCCTCACCGGAGGAGTTGGCAATGACACCTTCATCTTTAGTCCCGGAACTGGTACTTTCGGCGGACAAAACCTAATTTTAGACTTCACCCCTGGAGAAGATAAATTACAACTTGATGTCGCCTTCGGTTTCACCTCACCGGAACAAGTGCTCGCAGCATTACAATCTACCCCTTCCGGTTTAGTCTTAAACTTAGGGAATGGTCAAACTATCTCTATCAAAGCCAATTCTCTCTCACCAAGCGACATCATTCTCTTTAGTAATTCCACAGCAACACCGACACCAACGGGAACACCTACGCCATCGGTAACACCGACACCATCGGGAACACCGACACCATCGGGAACACCGACACCATCGGGAACACCGACACCAACGGGAACACCGACACCAACGGGAACACCGACGCCAACGGGAACACCGACACCAACGGGAACGCCAACGCCATCGGGAACACCGACACCAATAACTAATAACATCCCCAATGACGACTGCATCTGCGATGACATTGCCTATCCCAACTTCAACCAACCCAATGCAGTTGAAAACACCATACTTGGCGTATCGGGAATTCAAATAGGCACTGCCCAAAACGATGAATTTATCGGCACTAACAACGGCAATATATTCGATGGCAAATCTGGGAATGACAACTTATATGGTGGAGCCAGCAACGACATCTTTAATGGCAACCAAGGCAACGACTTCATCACTGGAGGCAAAGGTGACGACATCCTCTATGGAGATGAAGGAAACGACATCGTTCTTGGCGAGTCTGGCAACGATTTAATCTTCGGAGGCAAAGGCAATGACTTGTTACATGGCCGCGAAGGTATTGACATCATTCTTGGTGATAAAGATGATGATTTCATCGATGGTGGTAAGGATAATGACGTTTTATATGGAGGCAAAGGTGACGACATAATTCTTGGTAGTCAAGGTGATGACTACCTGTTTGGACAGTTAGGTTCAGATACTATCTGCGGCGGTGTAGGTAATGACTTAATTAGCGGCAACAAACAAGCCGATATCCTGGGAGGATGTGAAGGAAATGATACTCTTTATGGAGGGGAAGATCACGATACTCTCCTGGGCGGAAAAGGTGATGATATCATTTACGGAGACTTGGGTAATGATAGTTTGATTGGCGGTAGCGGCAATGATATCTTTGCCTTAAAAGCTGGTCAAGGATTTGATATAATCGCTGATTTTACCGTCGGTCAAGATTTGATTGGATTAAGCGGTGGTTTGAGTTTTGGTCAGTTAGCCATAACTCAAAATACTCACGGAACTCTCATCAAAAATGTCTTGACAGGAGAGGAGTTAGGTGTGATGATTGGAGTGAGTGCCAATTCGATTACATCGGCTAATTTCATGCTGGTTTAAGGAAAGGAAGGAAAAGTGCGAGAGCCCCTTGAGTAAAAAAGGGATCTCGCATCAAAACCAAAGAAACCGGGTTTTTTACCGAATCGGCAGGCTGTAACGCAGTATTTTCGCAAAAACCCGGTTTCTGGCCACCCTAACGAATTTACACTGTCTTAGCCCACTCTATCCAAGTTTCCATCGGGCGGAAACCCACTGATTTGTAAAGCTTTGTCGCCCCCGTCAAACTATCAGCATCGACGCTGAGTTTAGCTGTGTTTGCACCCGCCGCTTTCAACTTATGCAAACCTGCTAATAGCATCGCTTTTCCTAAACCCATTTTCCGAAAATCTCGCCGCGTTCCTAACAATTCAATCCAACCGTCTTTTGTGCCGCTGCGGGCGTTTTTTTGGGGTTTGATTTGACAGTCGCAGAAAGCAGCAAATTTACGATCGCCCGAAACAGCAATCAAGTCTAATTCCGGCTGATAATTCGGATCTTGCATCCAATAACGCACGGTTTCCGCAGTTAAATCGTGGTGATTCCAGTGATCGATAAATGACTGGTTGAACATCTCTACCCAGGGTTGGATGTCTTGTTCTCCCGATACGTGAGTCAGTGCAAAATCGGCAGGGAATTCCGGCGCGGGAATCGGTTCGGCGAGGGATCGGGCCATTGTCCAAAAATAGCGATCGACCTCAAAGCCCTGTTTTTCTAACAGCCGCATCTCATCGGTTTGGTCCTCGCGGCTGTAGGTACGCAATTTCGCGGGCAAATTCCGTTCTTTCGCGACTTCGCGCAGCCGCTTTTCGCCCCATTTAATTATGTCTTTTTCCAAACCTGCGCCGCGCACCTTTGGATGCACGTAAAACCAGAGACAAGCGTCTATTTCCTCTGGCGAATCGGGCATATCTAGGAGTGCTAAACCGATTAGTTTGTAATTCCCATCTTCCCACAACTGCACGTCGCGGGCTTGGTCGAGTTTGGGGGCATCAAGTATTAGCTTGAGTTCAGTTGCTGAGACTTCCTCGCCGAGTCTATCCACAGCTTCGCAAGCATCGATCAAATTTGCGATCGCGCACCAGTCAGTTTCGCCCTTGTAGGAGCGTGTTGTCAAGATATTCATAAAAAACTTGCAATCCGTAATTTCGGACTGTTCCTCTTAATTGGTATTGGCAAACAAGTACAGTAATTCCGACATTTTGGACAAATGTCAGTAACAGGCACTCCGGCCTGTTCCACAAGAAATAAATACTCTTGTGGGGCGGGCTCGCGTGCCCGCACCTAAACTGTTTTTAGTATTTGAGAATGGTGTCGATAAAACTCAGAAACCTGTTTATATCACCCAGGCTTTCAGGTTTTATCTTATAGCGCAATCATAAAAATTGGTTTGCCTTTTTGGGCTAGTTTTGTATGTGAGTTTATGGCTGGATGTCGATGAGTCGCGCTCTCTTTCGTTACCAAGCTTGGTGCTTAAGTAACTACTATTGTTTGAATAAAGTTTCTACAGCTAAGTAAAGAAGTTGTCACCCCCACCGGGTAGTTGATTTTTACTTTTGCTCTGTTTTACAAGAAATCCTTTTTAAGGGATTTTTGGCTCCTCCTGTTAACTCGCCCGATCGGGGGAGGGGAGAAGTTGAACTTATTTAAAAGTTCCCTATTTCAACTATAACCTGAGCTATTTTTTTTTGCAAGTTTGAAATCGAGGGATTCTTGCTAGTATTAACGAGGGTGGCATTTGATTGCAGGAGCGATCGGCTTTTAACCAGCCGTAACTGTAATTTTTATAACGTTTTCCCCTGAATTGAGGATTTAATTTTATCCAAACGTTAAACTAACGTTAAACTGTTTTTTACAGATTAATATGAGGTAAATATGCTCGACAACCTCGATTTAGATATTTCCCTGGATAAAGAAACCTATGATGCCAAGATAGAAATTTTAATGCAACAGTTGCGATCGCTCCAACTGGCCTGCAGGGAAAAAAAATTGCCTGCAATTATCGTCCTCGAAGGTTGGGCCGCCGCCGGCAAAGGCGCCCTCGTCAAAAAAATGGTGGGGTACATGGACCCGCGGGGGTTTGCCGTCCACCCGATTTGGCCGCCGTCAGATGCAGAAATGGGCTATCCTTTCCTGTGGCGGTTTTGGCAGAAACTCCCCGCCCGCGGCAAAATAGGTTTTTTCTACCACAGTTGGTACACTCACATTTTAGAAGACCGATTGTTCGATCGAATCTCCGACGCAGAAGTACCGACAGCCATCAGGCAAATCAACGCCTTCGAGCGGCAGATGGTTGATGACGGCGCCGCAATTGCCAAATTTTGGATTCACTTGAGCAAAAAAGAGCTCAAGCATCGGCTCAAAAAACTAGAAGACGACACCTTACAAGCTTGGCGAGTGCGGCCCGAAGATTGGAAACAAGCCAAAAAATACGAAGAATACACAACTTTTGCCGAAGAAATGGTAGCCCAAACCGGCACGGGCCGCGCACCTTGGACGCTAGTAGAAGGCGATTGTCAACGCTGGGCGAGAGTCAAAGTTTTAACGCAAATGGCAGCGACAATTACAGAAGCCTTAGACAGACTGCCGATGCAATCTGCACCTGTGAAATTGCCGCCTCAAGAAATCTTGCAACCCACCGAACCCGACTTGCTCGCCCAAGTAGATTTAACTCAATCGCTGTCCCCCGACGAATACAAACAGCAACTTCGCGAAGAACAAACCCGTTTTGGCAAACTGCAACAAAGCATTTACGAAGAGGAAATCCCCGTATTAGTGATGTTTGAAGGTTGGGACGCCGCTGGTAAAGGAGGAGCAATCAAGCGCTTGACGGACATATTAGACCCCCGCAGTTACACCGTTAATGCCTTTGGGGCGCCGACAGACGAAGAAAAAGCGCATCACTACCTCTGGCGGTTCTGGCGACGGCTGCCAACGGCTGGTAAAATCAGCATTTGCGATCGTAGTTGGTATGGTAGAGTGCTGGTCGAGCGAGTCGAAGGATTTGCCGCCGAACCCGAATGGCGCCGAGCTTATCAGGAAATCAACGAATTTGAGGAGCAACTCACCAGTTTCGGTTGTGTTTTAGTTAAATTCTGGCTGCACATCAGTCCTGACGAGCAACTAAAGCGGTTTACAGAGCGGCAAAACAATCCATTTAAACAATACAAACTCACCGAGGAAGATTGGCGGAATCGGGAAAAGTGGAATTATTATGAAGTGGCGGTGAATCAAATGATTCAGCGCACCAGCACGCCGCTTGCTCCCTGGACGCTAATTGCGGCCGATAACAAGTATTATGCTCGTGTTAAAGTAATTCAAACGGTAACGCAGGCAATTCGGAATCAACTGAAGCGCCGATAAATTGGGATTGGTGAATCGGTAACAGGTAATGGGGAAAAAAGTAGGCAGAACAAAGCAGGCTTGAATTGTCAATTCCACCTGCGGCGTGCTCGATCCATTACCAATTACCAATCAACTATTACCAGTTATCAATTACCAATTAACTGTCAGCAATCTGTGACTCGAAGTAGCGGGTTTCACCCTGCAACCAATGGTTGATAGCTGACCGGAAGCGAGCATCAGGATAAATGCGATCGGACTGCGTTATTCGCGAAAGTTAAAAACCCACCGATGCCCGTATTTCCTCCCGCAGCTAAATTCGCGCTCGTTTCCAAACTTCTGTACTAATTTATGAAGACACAGAATATTGCAAGATGCCAGAACTGTTAGCTCGCATTCTATTTCTATTCCTCCTGTTCTCACTGATCAAATCGTGGTGGGATCAATCAGGAGGCAAAGACAATCCCTTATTAGACCGGCTGCGCGTTTTGCTGCTGATCAGCCTTTTGATCCTAGCTTTTTTTGCACCAGACACCCCGGTCGGAGCAGCGATTTTCGGGCTCATAGCCTTCTTCTTTAAGCCGCTGGGTTTTTCCATCACTCTGCTGGTGATTGCATCGGCGCTGATCACGAACGGGGGCATCCGCAACCCGGCGCCGAGAATGATCCTGGCAGCGCTGCTAGTTTTGATCCTTTCGAGTATGCCAGTTGTCGCTTACTGGTTCGCCGAGCAAGCAGAACGGGACGCCGCAGCAGCCGTCCGCACAGCTTGCTGCGATGAAACTGCCGCGGCGATCGTCCTCTTGGGCAAGGGAACCACTCAGCCTCACATCCCCAACCGAGTAGCGATTCAACTGACAGATACAGGCAATCGCCTGCCCTATGCAGCCGTTTTGTACCGCCAAAAAGTGGCACCGATGGTCATCGTTACCGCTGGCCCCAGACCAGAGTTGGAGGGTTATGTTGGCGAAGCTAAGGATATCGAGACTTTGCTGGCAAACAACATGGGCGTGCCGCGCAGCAGTATCGTTCTCGACGATAACGGCAGCAACATACGCACCAGCGCCCAAGAGGTGAGAAAGATACTCGACACCCGTGGCGCCCCGCGCAAAGTAATCCTGGTAACATCTGCGATTCAGATGCGCCGTGCCAGCCTCGCTTTTGCGAATATGGGAATCCAGGTGATTCCTAGGGCTACCGACTTCTACACTTTTCAACCCACATCAGGAGGGAAATCTAGTAGACTCCGCTTAGACGCGGGAGATTTTTTGCCTAGTGCAGAAGCTTTGGTAACTACGACGCGAGTATTCGATGAATATTTCGGGTCTTTCTATTACTATTTGCGCGGCTGGCAGGCTCCCAGGGCCTAAAGTGGCAAGTTGCTGGTGTTTTTCTTAGGCAACAGCGACTGCTCCCCAGATTGGTTTAACATCTGATGAGAATGAGACCTTTGTGGGGAGCTGTTTTTTCTCATTCCGGCGGGGTCGCCGACAATCAAGTTTGCCATAAATGCAAACAAAACCCAAAAGATAACTGGCTCCCACTGGGATTTTTTGGGCGGTGCTTCTGCCGCTTTGACAGATTCAACATTGACTTTGATGTCTAGTTTGCCTTCAATTTCTTTGCCTTTGAGAACTCCGTCGCTGCACACACCCTTAAAAGTCATTGGAGCGGGTTTTGGTGCTTCTGGTTTAGCTTCTGCCATTTTTTTATCCTGGTTTTGGTAAATCCGGTTGGATAGTACATTCTCAGAGGTTCGGGGGTTTTCCGGACAGGATTTGGCGAACTCTGAAAGAATTAAGTTAAATATGCACCCCGCCCCTTGCTGGGGCTTAAATATAAGAATCTGAAGGCATTTCCAGCTAGTGCTGGTTTGTTTTAGATAGCAGCCTTGCCTTGAAGCTGCTACTTATATATCCGGGTGAAGGGGAGATTTTTATGCAAAGTACAGGTTTTTTATGAAAAATTTATTTGCTCCCGGCGGGCAGAAACGTCAATAGCCTGAAGTTCGAGCTTGGTTGAGCTCCCCGAAGAAACCCAGTTTCTTCCCGCAGCAGGCCCAAGTGACTCAATTCGGTTAATAAACGGGGTTTCTGGCTCAATATCGCGCCAGGAATGCCAATTTAAAATCTCCAATAATCGAAATAATCGAGAGTGAAAATATCCACCAGCAAACTATCTTGCCTGCAACCCGAACAACTGGAAGCTTGGACAAAAGAGGCAATTAATCGCAGTAAATCCGGTCAAATTCCTGCGTACATACCTCTCCTAGCGCAAGCCGACAGACAAGGGTTTGCCGTGCAAATTCGGGCAATTGACGGTCAAATTGTGAGCTGGGGTAGCATTGCTCAAACATTCCCGCTGATGAGTGTAGTCAAGCCCTTTGTGCTGCTTTATTTGCTGTGCGAATTGGGCGAAAAAACGGTTTTTGACTGCGTTGGCTGCGAGCCTTCGCAACTGCCTTTCAATTCCCTAACTCAACTCGAAATAGACCAAGGGAAGCCGAGAAACCCGATGATTAATAGCGGGGCGATCGCCCTAGCGTCTTTGATTCCCGGTCAAAATGCTGTTGCGCGCTGTCAAAACTTGCTCGATTGGCTGAATCAACAGGCAAACAGTCAGTTATTTGTTGACGAGTTAATGCTCGATTCAGTGCAGACAAATCCGAATCAAAACAATTGGAATCTCGCCTTGAAAATGGTAGAATCTGGTTGTATTCAAAACTCGAAAATTGCTTTAGAAACTTACAATCGCGTCTGCTGTTTGTCGGGAACTGTGGAGGATTTAGCTAAGCTGGGTATGGTTTTGGTAAATAGTGGCGATCTAGCAATGGGGGAAAACTGCCGTACTGTCAAAGCGCTGATGGCAACTTGCGGTTTGTATGAAGCATCGGGCCGCTTTGCGCTGCGGGTGGGACTGCCGGCTAAGTCGGGAGTTAGCGGGGCAATGCTGTCGGTAATTCCGGGTCAAGGTGCGATCGGCTTTTACAGTCCGCCCCTGGATAAAGACGGAAATTCTGTCGGCGGTTTATTTCTGTTAGAAAAAATAGCTAAAACTCTGCGGCTAAGCGTATTTGATTAGATTGGTCAGTAGTCAGTAGTCAGTAGTCATTAGGAATGGGGAATTGGGAATTGGGAATTGGGAATGTCTAATGGGGAATTGGGAAAAAGGTAATTGGAAAAAGGTAATTTTCCCTACTGACTACTGACTACTGACTACTGACTACTGACTACTGACTAATGCTTTTCGCCCAAAATAGCATAAACCACAGTCTCTTCTTTTTTGCCGCGCAATTGAATCGAGCCTACTTTTTGGCCTTCGTAGCGATCGCGCACGTAAGCAAAAGTCCTCGCCGTCACCAACAAATTAAAAGGACTGTCAGAAACAATTTCCTTATTCATCGCCTCCAATCTAGCAGCAACGTTAACAGCATCGCCGATCACAGAATAATTCAAACGCCGGGAACCGCCCACGCTACCAGCAACTAACTGTCCGGTATGCAAACCGATGCCAAACTTAATTAAAGGTTTGTGTTCAATTCTAAGCTGCTGGTTAAGTTGGTGCAGCCGTTCGTGCATCGCAATACAAGCCGCAACTGCATTCAAAGCATCTTGTTGAATTTGCCGATATTCCGTATGGCAAAAAGGCACCCCAAAAACTGCCATAATTGCATCACCGATGTATTTATCTACAACGCCGCCATGATCCATAATACAGTTAGTCATCGCTTCCAAATAATTGTTCAACCAGGTGAGTAAATCTCGCGGCGGCATTTTTTCTGCAATCGAAGTAAAACTACGAATATCCATAAACAGCACCGTTGCTGTAAGTTCTTGAGGTTCGAGTTCTCCCTGTTCAAATATCTCCGCTTTGCGTTCCCAAATAAGCTGAGCAGTCTCTGGAGCAACGTGCTTTTCAAATAACCTCATCAACTGCTGCTTTTCGTACTGTTCCCGAAGTTGCAAAGCAGTGCTAGATAAAATGAGGGTGCCGATAGGTGCGGCAATCGGAACCCACCAAAAAAAGAAGCCAAATAACAAAGCAGCAGCCCCAATCCAAATTATAGGCAAACCGAGAGCGATCGCAATTCTCTCTTTAACACCTCGGTGGCCCAGAACCAAAGCCGTCAGCGGGCCAATCCCCAACAATAACAAAATTTCTACCACTACCGGCAGCCGCTGCAGCAAGCGTTGATTGAGCAAATTGTCAATCAACGCTGCATATAAATAAACCCCAGCCGTAGTCTTGTTGAGAGGTGAAGATATGGGGTCGAAACCCGTAGCAACTATGCCCACTAAAACTAACTTATTGGTCAGAGCATCTGCGGGAATTCTACCTTCTACGACATCAACAAAAGCATAGGTAGGTAGATTTTCTGTTTTCCCCGGCCAGTTAATCCAAACTTTTTTTTCCTGCTTATTTTTTGACTGTGGAAGCAATACTGGATCTTGGGGATTAGCAGCATTGTACCTGTGAGTCATTGCTAAACCGAAATTAGGAATCCCGTTGAGAAAGATTTTTGACTCGCGGCTAATACCGTCGCTATCGGCTTCTTGGCTGATGTGGCCGACACCTGCGGCGGCTGCTTTTAAAGATGCTACGGGTTCTTCTTTGAGGGTTGTAGGGAGTACAACTTTGCCGTTGGCGGCAATTGCCGCAGCTAAAATATCATCTTTAGGACTTGGATCGAGGAAAAGAATGTCAAAACCAACGGCTGTGGGGGGGGATTTTTTCAGCGCTTCTAGCAGTTGGGCGTAGCGGTTGCGAGGCCAAGGAAATTGACCGTATTCCTGCAAGGAATGCCGTTCGATCGCAATTACTGCAATTCTCTGATCCCATCCCGGATTTGGAAAAAATCCCGATTCTCGAATTTGAAATAGGGTTTTGTATCCCAAATATTCAAGGGGTTTCCACATTCCAAATTGCAGCATGGCGACAGACATTATACCTACTACTGCTCCTGTGAGCCAGGGAGGGTTTGTGGCTATATATTGCCGCAGGCCGAGCAGTTGATTTGGTTTGAGATGATCGATCCATTCTTTGAACTTCATGCAATTAATTTGACGCAATCATTGACATTCGAGTCGGACTTTCGAGAGGAGCTATATCAATCCTTGCAGGAGTCGTAAATTTTTTACCCCACCCCAACCCTCCCCTTATCAAGGGGAGGGAGTAAGAAATTCACAAATGATGCGAGGATTGCTATATATCAATTCCGGTGGCACTCTTGGGGATTTTTAACTGTTGACTGTTGAGTCTTGACTCGGTATCTAAAAACTGAATGGTTGAGTGTTAACTGTTGATTCGATTCTATTATTCCGATGCAACCGGAAACGATATTATAGTTATGAATTTTTACCATACCGTAAGGGCGAAGCTTGGGCGCAAAGTGTCTTTATTTTGACTAATTTGTTGGGCATCTAAATTATATTTGTAGGCGGGCGGGACACCTCACAATAATTGAATTAAACTTGACTTTAATATTTAGACGCGGCTGGGCTTACAAAGTTTCACCGCGAAATGCTTCGCCCCTACACGAAATAATCAACTCAAATAAGACTTACGATTTAACTCACGTCCTCAGAGACTGCCCGCGCATTTTACTCTTAAAGACGTTGTTTAGGGAACTGTGAGGCTGTAATGCCGTTCTGTGATTGACGGGCCTCGGACTACGATTTTGAGGCGGCGGCTTGGAGGTAAAATTCCTTGGATTTTGAAGTTGCCATTTCGATCGATCTTAATCGCTTCGTTGTTGACATAAATTATGTCAATCGGGTTAATTTGACCGCTGAGGCTATAAATATTGCCGCTGACTCTCAACAACCTGCGGACTTTGAGTTTAGCTAGGCGAGGGCTCGCTGAGGGCGCCACGGGCGAGGTTTGAGGGAAAATTGTCGTGGCGTTACCGCTGTTGACAACTATTTCCGAGTCGGTGCTGCCGGATACTACGACTGCACCTTCAATAGTTTCGACTGCGGTTTTGCCGCCGCCGACGCTGACGCCAAAGGAGGTGCCGCGAACTCCAGCAACGCCTTCTGGGGTTTCAACTCTGACTGGGGCGGTTTTGGCAGATTTTTTTTGTTGGGCAATTTGACTGGATTTGCCGAGTCCGCTGAAGGTATTCAGGGAGGCTATTTGGTTTGGGGGGATAATTGTTGAGGTGTTGGCTGCGGGAGTTGTCGCAGCAGTTTTGCCGATCGACAACCTGACTCGCCCCCTGCTGACAAAAATCGCTGTGTCTTTTTGGCCGCCTGCACTGCTTGACAAATTGGATATTCTGACTGCGGTTTTTTCGGCAACTTCCACGATGCCGCCGTCGTTGTCGATGCCTAAACGGGCTGTGGAATCGGGGCCGGTGATGATTTCGTCTCCGGGGGCGACTAGCCGATCGCCGACAACCGCCGGCCGTCCTTTAAAGCTGACTGTACCGCGAATTTCTTCTATTTCGAGCGATCGTCCGGCCGCTGTTCCCTGGGCGTTTATCGTCTCTGCTGGGGATGGATTTGCCGCCACAGTTGCCGGATTTGTTGGAGATTTTGAGGCTGTTGGCAGTGCTGGCGGTCGATCGACTGAGATAATTTTAGTAGCGTTCGACGGATGTGTGGGGGATGGAGAGAGCGGACTGGCGATCGTCGCACGACCAAGCGGCAGACAGACGAACACAGCTAAGGACAAACTTAGGAGCGGAATTTGGGTCGATCGCCCACAGGTAAAAATTTTATTCATAATTTCAATTTTGTCATATTGAAGTTTCTAGACTTCCTTTCCTGTATCAGACACCCTAAATCCGGCAATCGTTCCACTTTTTCTGCCCTAACACAGCAGCACAAATAAACTTTCTCAGCCTGAAATTTTAGCATTAAATCTTTTTTTTATTTTCAGATTGTAGTAAACCGTTACAACATGACCGTTTCCTACAATCTGACATTCGGAAAATTTTGCAAGCTAGACTCCAAGTGCTTTACAGCATTAATCTTAGCCGATGTCAACGTTAGAAATACAAGATTTATATATAGCAAACCTAAAATTAATTACTGCTTCTGAATGTCTTTTGGCTTCTGCCGGAAGGATGACTAATTGGAAATAAATCCTGTAGTGGTGGCAATTAATAAAAAGATTGTTTTTGCGAAGGGATAAAAAATAATTATCTCCGTGGTGCGCGAGACTCTGGAAGTTGAGCTTGCCGCTGTGGAAGCTTATGAAGCAAACCCAAGCGAATCCGGCTAGACGATCGACAAACTCCGACTAGAATACCGTTTTTTAGGGAAAGTTGGTGGAAATTTCGAGGGAAAATCATAGCGAGCGATCGCCTGCTGGTGTTGCTGTTCCGAAGTAGACGCCAAACTGTAAAATAAACGGTTGTATATAGGTTATATAGAGCAGGAGAACAATTTCAGTGGCAATAGAAGTAGGTCAGAGAGTCAAGGTGCGCCGTCTCAGAGATCGGATACCTGCAAATATAGTGGGCAAGATAAAGGAGAATCCAGTAGGCACTGTTGACGGATTCAAAATGGTTGACGGTAGCGGAGTAGGCGTGGTTGTCAAGTTTGACGGTTTTGCGACTTGGTTCTTTGAAGATGAGCTAGAACCCGTTTAACAGATGTAGAAGGAAGAAGGAAGAAGGAAGAAGGAAGAAGGAAGAGGAAAAATTTTCCCAATTCTTCCCCTCACCCACTCACCCACTCACCGACTCTCCTCTTCCTCCACTCTCCTCCCTCCCCCACTCTGGCTGAAGGTTGCGCTTAAATGTTAAAGAGTAAGCTTTGGCAGTGAGAACAGAAAATGGCTTTGATTTTGACATTTTTGGGCAAAGGCGGCACTGGCCGCAGTACGATCGCGATCGCAACAGCTAAAAAATACGCGGCTCAAGGCAAGCGAGTTCTGCTGCTCGGCCAAGATCCGGGCCCTGCATTGGGTATTCTGCTAGGGGTTCCTCTGACTCTCAGCCCCCAGGAAATCGCCCCCAACCTCAAAGCAGTTCAGGTGCAAAGCGCGCCGCTGCTAGAACGCAGGTGGGACGAAGTTAAACAACTAGAAGCTCAATATGTCCGCACTCCGTTTTTCAAGCAGATTTACGGTCAAGAATTAGGAGTGTTACCGGGAATGGACAGCGCGCTGGCGTTGAACGAACTTCGGGAATACGAGGACAGCAAACAATACGATGTCATCGTTTATGACGGCAATGGCGGCATGGATACGCTGCGGATGCTGGGAATGCCGGAAATTCTGAGTTGGTACATCCGCAGGTTCCGCCAAGCTTTGGTAGATTCGGATTTGGGGAAAGCGCTTTCACCTTTTATTCAACCGGTTGTCAGTACCGTGTTGACTGTGGATTTGTCTGGGGATAATGCTTTTCAATCGACTAAGCAAGTCGATAATCTTTTGGATAAGGGTAAGGAAGCGCTGGCAGATCCGAACCGCACGGCGGCTTTTTTGGTGACGACTGGGGATGCAAGTGCGATCGCAACTGCTCGCTATCTTTGGGGAAGTTCTCAACAAGTTGGCTTGACTGTGGGCGGTGTCATTGTTAATCAAGCATCGGTTACAGAAGCTATTACTGCCGAGTTTGATCCTTTGACGGCTGTTTCGGTTCCGGCGCACAGTGACAATAACTGGCAGCCGCTAATTGATGCTTTGCCAGATTTTTCGGAGGCGGGAAAAGCTCCTAAACCGATTAACATCAACATTGCACAGCGTCAAGTTAGTTTGTTTTTGCCTGGGTTTGACAAGAAAGAAATTAAATTGATTCAATCGGGGCCGGAAGTGACCATCGAAGCGGGCGATCAGCGGCGCAATATTTTGCTGCCTCCGGCGCTAACTGGGAAGTCTGTTACTGGTGCTAAGTTCCTGAATGGTTACTTGATTATTTCTTTTTAGGGTAAGGAAGAAGGCACGACACGGATTTTGACACGGATACACGGATGAATTATCGAGTTCTCTAATATCATGTCTCGTTGATTCGCGATCGTATAATTTGTGCGATCGTAAGGGCGGCTTTCACAAACAATAATCGCCGGAAAAAACACTCTCAAAAACCCGCCATCTCCCCACGGTAAATCGAAATTTACATTCAGATTTACCGTGGGGTGGGGGCGGGTTTATATAGATTCTTGGTCATCGTTATATATTGTTGGTGAACCCGCCCCTACGACATTCAACCGCTAAATCTGCTACAATCTCCAAACAGGTTTCACGATTACTGGTAAAGTTAATCCCTAACTTCCAAACCATCGACTATTATGAAAGCAAGAGATATTATTAGTCTGCAAGCCCTTGGCGCTGCTTTAGCTAAACTAGATTCATCTGTCCAGCTTGGCGACTTGGAAGAGAATATAAGTCGTCAGATATTGGCTTTAGAAAAATTAGCCGAACAAAACAACACTCTGAACGAAATTTACACAAAAGAACGCCTCGACTTACAAGATCAGTACGAAGCCAAATCAAAAGACAAACGCTACCAGCCGACAAGTGACAGCATTTACAGCACCGACGCTATAAATTTAAGCCCTTCCTTTCCTCAGCCGCCTGAAGAAATGGAAAATCCCTCTGAAATAGCTAAAGCCTTTGACAATTTAATTGCATCTTTTAATAAAATTAAAAGCCTGTACGCGGTTGAAAACCCTAGAGAAAGTTTTCAAATCATCATGGAACAAGAAGCGCTCGCACTTTTGATTTTAGAAGCTCATTCTAAGATTAGAGAACTCTTTCCTACGGAAAGATTAGGCTTGGAAGTGAAAACCGATCCAGAAATTGCCAATTGGCGATCGCTGTGGATTACCATTTACACCAAACTCGAAGTCGATGAAGCTTTTGCAAAGTTAAATATCCTTGATGATAGTTGGTGGCTCGAAGCTAAAATAGCGGCCCCCAAAAATGATTTACATATTAGCCTTGAATGGGATTCAAATGAGATTTGATTGGTCGGAATATTTGAATTTAGCTCAAGAGTTAGCTGCCACAAATAGTGACAGTTCAGCTAACAGGGAAGCCAAGTTGCGATCGGCGATAAGTAGAGCCTACTATTCGACATTTTGCCTAGCGCGAAATTACTTACGTGACATTGAACAAGACCCAAGACTTTTTCGTAAGAATCGCGATATCAACGAACATCAATATGTAGCCGAAGAATTTATAGAGCACCCAACTAAAATGAAAAATATGGTCAAAATAGGTGAAAATTTAAGCAGATTGAGAGAACTTAGGAATAAAGCTGATTATGAAGATACTATGTTTAACTTACAAAGAGAAGCGAGAACAGCGTTAATGCTAGCTCAGAATATTATTTCAGCGTTAAGTAACTTAACTGAATAATCCGGTAAATCTGAGATGTTGCACCATTCTCAATAAGCTTTTTATGAACAGGCAAGATGTGAGGTAAATGGGAATCGACCCCAATCAATTGTAATTGCAACTCGTACAAAAACCCGGTTTCTTGAAGAAACCGGGTTTTTTAAGAAAATTACCTAACTTTTACCGTTACCGTTTCCATTGCCGCCAGTCGTTTGCAAAACCCGCTTAGCTAAAGGTTCCGGCACTTCTTGCAATCGATCGAACTCCCAATTAAAAAATCCGACTCCCATTGTCTGCGATCGCAATTCTACGATCAAATTCTGCATTTCTGCGATCGGCAAATAAGCAGAAACTGCATCCCATCCCTTCCAGCCTTTTTTACCTTCGTAGCCGAGGATTTGGCCGCGGTGTCCGCTGACCAACTGCAACACCTTTGATGTACACTCGTTCGGAGCGCAAATTTCAACTTTGGCGATCGGCTCCAGCAATGCCGGTTCGCACTTGGCCATTCCCTCCTGCATCGCCAAACGCGCCGCTTGCTTGAAAGCTTGTTCGGAACTGTCAACGGTATGATAGGAACCGTTCGTCAGCGTCACCGCTACGTCTACCACGGGGAAACCCAGCGGGCCGCGGTCCAAATACTCGCGCACTCCCACTTCCACGCCGGGAATGTACTGTTTTGGGACGACGCCGCCGACTATTTTGTCGCTAAAGCTGAAACCTTCTCCGCGGGGCTGCGGTTGAATGTCGAGGTACACGTCGCCAAACTGTCCGTGTCCGCCGCTTTGGTGTTTGTAGCGCCCGTGGATGGAAGATGCTGGTTTGCGGATGGTTTCTTTGTAAGGCACTTGCGGTAAGTGAGTTACCATCGGCAAGTTATACTTGCGGCGCAACCTGTCTAAGGCTACTTTCAGGTGGATTTCGCCTTGACCCCAAAGTATAATTTCGTGAGTGTCGCCATGCTGTTCCCAGACTAAAGATGGGTCTTCTTCTAGCAATTTAGCTAAAGCGGAGCTCAGCTTAACTTCATCGTTGCGCTTTTCTGGGACGATCGCCAGTGCGTAGACAGGGGAGATGATTTCGGCTTTTGGTAATTCTTCCGATCGGTCGATCGCCAGCGTATCGCCTGTTTTCAGGCCTTCTAGCCTTCCCAAAGCCACAATTTCCCCGGCGCTGACGGATTGCAAACTTTGCGTTTGCTGGCCGGTCAAGCGGTACAAACCGTTAACTCGAACGCCGTTCAAAGTTGCTCCGTCTGCCAGCGTCCCCCGCCACATTCTCACTAACGATAGTTTGCCTCCCTGCGGTGTGTAATAGGTTTTGAGGATTTGAGCCAAAACTTTGTTTTCACTTTGTATAATCCCCCGGCGATCGGCTGTAGCTTCCGGTGTCGGCGCTTCCCTCAGCAAAGCTTCCAGCAGAGGCCGCACGCCGAAATCTTGTTCGGCGATGCCGATGAATACTGGCACAATTAAATCTGCGCCTAATTCCATCTTTAAATCGCGGGTAATTTCTTCGGCGTCGGGATTGATTTCTTCGAGCAATTCTTCGAGTAAATGGTCGTCAAAATTCGCCAATTCTTCGAGCATTTGCTGCCGCGCTGCGCTTTCTTCTGGTTTGAGGTGTTCTGGAAGCGGGACGGGATCTGCGGCGGCGCCCGGATGGTAGTGGTAAGCTTGTTCGGTTACTAAGTCGATAAAACCGATGATTTGTTCGTTTTTGCCGATCGGATATTGGTGAGGTACGATCGGTCTACTGGAAACGGATTTGAGCGCGTCGATCACCTCGGTGAAGTTGGTGCCGCAAGTAGTTTCGTCTGTGTAAGCTCGATCGATCTTGTTGATGAAAACTAAGTGGGGAATTTCCCAATCATCGAGGAATTTAAACAGGGGTGCGAGGGTTAAAGTGCGATCGGCAACTGGTTCGCAAACTATTATCGCCGCATCCACACCAATCAGCGCATTGTAAGTTTCTTGGGCAAATTCTACCGAGCCCGGACAGTCGAGAAAGGTGAAGCGGACGCCTTCATATTCAGCGGTGGCGGCGTTTACTTCTACGCTCATTTGGCGATCGCGCGCTTCCGGCGAACTATCACCTATTGTGTTGCCCTCTTTGACATTTCCTTTGCGGGTAATTGTCCCTGTCACTGACAGCAAACTTTCTAGCAGTGCGGTTTTACCGCTTAAATAAGGGCCAACAATTGCAACGTTCCGCGTGGCCCCAAGGACTTTGTGGTTCATAATAGCCTCCAACAGAAAACTTGTTTTCTATTGCTCTTGGTGCAATCAGTTCTATACCATTTTCTAGACTTTTTCTAGGTTAATTTTTATTGCAGTTTCGAGCAACTTTAGATTTTGGTATGATTCTATACTTTTGACGGTAGCGTGTTTTGAGTGACGCAAACACAAATTGTAGTTTTTCTTAATATTTGGATTTTTTAACCGCAGAGAACGCAGATCGGATTCTCGTTCCCAGGCTCGGCCCATTGGTAACAGCTTAAGACTGAAACTCATAATAAATGTCGCTTGTAGTTGAGTCTAGATCCCCCTAAATCCCCCTTAAAAAGGGGGACTTTGAGAAGAATCTTGTCCCCCCCTTGTTAAGGGGGGTTAGGGGGGATCTAGGCTTCGATATAAACAAGAGAGACGGTTAGTTTAACATTAAAGTGTCACCAATGGGCTTTGCCTGGAAACGAATTTAACTCTTGCTCTGCCTCGATTAAATCGCGGTTTTTTCGTGTTATCTAATTTCTCAGGAGTCGCAAACCGCTTAATGTTACTATTACTGTAGAGCCTTCGTGACCGATTACGCCTAAAGGCATGGTGATGTTTCCGAGAAAATTGGCAGCCAGTAACAGTATAATGCAACTGAGTGCAAAAACAATGTTTTGTTTGACAATTTTTTGAGCGCGGCGGCCTAAACTAATTGCTTTAGCTAGTTGCTCTAATTTATCTGCCATTAATACTATATCAGCAGTTTCTAAAGCAACATCGCTGCCGGAAATTCCCATCGCAATGCCGACGGAAGCTTGAGCGAGGGCGGGGGCGTCGTTGATGCCGTCTCCCACCATTGCTACAGTTTGATACTGGGTTTGCAGTTGTTTAATTGCCTGCACTTTGTCTTCTGGCAAAAGTTCGGCGTACACTTCTTTGATGCCTAATTGGCTGGCGATGTGTTGAGCTGTTTGCTCGTTGTCGCCGGTTAGCATAATTATATGTTCTACGCCTAATTTTTGCAAGCGTTTTACTGTTGCTGCTGCTTCGGGGCGGATGGTATCTGCTACTGCAATGATTCCCAAAAGTTGAGCGCCCTTTGCCACCCAAACAACTGTTTTACCTTCGGCTTGCAATTGCTGGCTGATTTGAGTCAATTCGGAAGTTGCTTCGACAAATTCGGCTTTACCAATGGCAATGATTTGATTGTTGACTTTGCCGACTATTCCTTGACCGATTTTTGCTTGTACGTCGGTAGCGGTTGACAATTGTAACTGTTGCTGCTGGGCGGCGCTGACAATTGAAGAGGCGATCGCGTGTTCGGAATGAGCTTCCAAAGCCGCTGCCAATTGCAGAACTTCTGTTTCAGTATATCCGGCTGCTGGTACAATTTGGATAACTTCAGGTTTTCCCGTGGTGAGAGTTCCGGTTTTGTCAAAGGCGATCGCCCTGACTTTACCAATCATCTCTAATTGCGCGCCACTTTTAAACAAAATCCCCTGTCTCGCCCCGTTAGCAATTCCCGAAAGCAGCGCCGGCATAATCGAAGCCATCAGCGCGCAGGGGGAGGCGACTACTAGGAAAATCAGCGCCCGATAGATTGTCTCTTCCCAATTCCAGCCCAAAACAAAGGGCGGCAAAGTTGCCAGCAGCAAGCCTAAACCGACGATTAATTTAGCATAACCGCGCTCGAATTTTTCCACAAACATTTGAGAAGGCGGCGCTGCTGTTTGCGCTTCTTGGACCAGCCGAATCACTCGCTGAATCAAGCTGCTTTCTGGAGTTTTATGAACTTCGAGTTTCAGCGCGCCGACACCGTTAATTGTACCTGCATAGACTTCATCGCCCCTGGTTTTTTCTACGGGCATCGATTCGCCGGTAATCGAGGCTTGGTCGATCGCACTGTAACCTTCAATAATTATCGCATCTGTGGGGATGATTTCTCCCGGCTTGACTAAAATGCAATCGCCAATTTCCAATTTGTCGATCGCAACTTCCCGTTCCCCGCCGTACATTACTACCCTAGCAGTATCCGCAGTCAAACTCATCAAACTGCGGATGCTGCGTTCAGTCCGCTGCATAGCATAACCTTCAAGCGCGCCGCTAATTGCAAAGATTAAAATCAACACCGCACCGTCAACAATTAAATGATATTCTTGCCGCCACAGCCCCAAACCGGCCGCGCCCAAAGCAGCAACAATCATTAACAAATCTACATCTAATTCGCGTTCTTGAAAAAGCGTAGTTAAGCCTTCGCGGGTACTGGAATAGCCGCCGATAACATAAGCTGCGGGTAAGATGAATACGGCTACACCCAGCCAGCCGAATTGCAGCGCTAGCGAACCCAAGATTACTAGAATTCCGCACAGGGCGGCAGTCACAGCATCTGGATGTTCTTCTGCTAACTGGGAGATGCGAGAAATTGACAAAGAATTAGAAATCATTTGTAAAGCTTGATTTGGTAGAATGACTCCTGTAGCCTAAACCTTGACATTAATGTCAATGTCAAGAGTGAAATTAAAATAAATCTAGAATCAACTCGCCCTTGGTTGAGTCTCAGAGTCGGACAGCCCGACAGGGAATGAATTCCCTGTCTCATAGCGCAAGTCCTCTGAAAGAGGACTCAAGAGAGTTGAGAATTGAATTTAATGTTTCAGTCGGTTTTAACCGACTTCTGCTATGAGACGGGGATTTCAATCCCCGGCGGACTGTGGGTGAATGCGTGGGAATTGATTACCGGGCTGACTGTGGGTGAATTCGAGAATCAAATATACAATCAAAATCCCAAAATCCCATGCAAGAATACCTGACAATCAAACAACTTACAGAAGCGGTAAAAGGCACAATTACCCCTCGGATGGTGCGACATTATCACGCTTTGGGGCTGCTATCTCCGGCCGTACGATCGACCTCTAACTATAGATTGTATACCCGCAGCGACGTGCAAAGACTGCAAAGAATAGTTGCACTCAAGCAGCAAGGCTTTCAACTGTCTCACATCCGCAAACTGTTAGAAACAGACGCGGATGCTTCGCCTGACGCGCTGATGGCGACTCTGCAACGGCAATATCTGTCGGTTATTCAGCAAATTGTTCGCCTCAGAGAAACGGCTTCGGCGCTGGAAGGATTGCTGGGACGGGATATTTCTTGTCAAGCGGTGCAAGCGGACGCCTTGGCGCAATTAAGGCTGTTGCAGGCGGAAACTGAGGGGGGGTTGGATGAGTTGGAACAAGTTTGGGAGGGTTGGGATGCGGGGGCGCACACTCACCCGGAGGATTTTGGGGAGTCGTTGCAGCATTTGTTGCCGGATTTGGGCGATCGCTCGGAAATTGAGGTAGACTTGCTTTCTAAACTGGTGTTAGCCTGCGGTGATTGTTCGCTGCTGCCGTTTGTGAAGTTGAGCGAAACGGCGATTAAATCGGCGCGGGAAGCTTTGAAAAATCAGTGTCAAATTGTGGCTGATGTGCCGCCTGTTTTTGCGGCTTTGGATGGGACTAGATTGGCGCATTTGGGAACAAGTATTGCAACTTTAATTGATGACCCGCACATCAATGCTGCGGCGGAAGCGGAACAGGAATTCTGGCAGCAGCGTGAGTGGTTTGAAAAGTTGTTGAAGCTCGAAAAAGGATGTATATTGGTGATAGGATATGCGCCGTCTGTGCTGATGGCGGTTTGCGAGGCGATCGAGAGTGGGCAACTGCAACCGGCTTTGGTAATTGGTATGCCGATCGGTTTTAGTCATTCTCCGGTGGCGAAACGGCGGTTAGTGCGATCGGGCGTTGCTTATATTACGACTCTGGGAACTTTTGGCGGCGGGTTGTTGGCGGCGGTTGCTTTGAATGCTTTGGTTGAGTCTTTGATTGAAAAGCCGAATTGTCATTGTCATCTCAAGTAAAGATGGGATTTAGGTTGGTTGTGGCGAAGAAGGAGTCAGGAGTCAGGAGTCAGGAGAAGAATACTCTCTTTCCTCCTGTCTCCTCCTCTGGTGAATACTTCCGAAAGTTTTAATCCCTGATAGGGAGTTAGGTTAATTGCGGCTTGCCCGCTTGCTGGGTAGCGCTTTTAGCACCTTGCCTCATGTTTCAATCCCTGATAGGGAGTTTGGTTAATTGCGGCTAGAACTTTTCATCCTTTCATAGTTCGGCTCTTGTTTCAATCCCTGATAGGGAGTTTGGTTAATTGCGGCCAAGAGTTAGAATTCGATATTTGATCAGCCTAGGTTTCAATCCCTGATAGGGAGTTTGGTTAATTGCGGCGGGGGGTTCGGGGTTGTTGTTCCTCCCCCGGCCGCGTTTCAATCCCTGATAGGGAGTTTGGTTAATTGCGGCAATATCTAAATGAAGACGCGGCGCAGGAACGGCAGGGTAAGAGCATCTCAATCAGGCTTGACACAAGCACTCTTTGAATCTGCATCATATAGTCATCATTCATCGCCG
>NZ_JAUBTK010000103.1:0-23105 GCF_036702455.1 Microcoleus sp. D2_18a_D3 | reverse complement strand
GGCATTATACTTGATTTATTTTTTTGTACATCATACCTAGTGTACCACTTGTTCGACCTTAAGTAAACCGTATTGGGGTATAAACAAGCGCCAAAGTAGAGCTGGCTATTTAAGTGTTTTTTGGAGGTAATCTCGCATTAATTTCTTCTTTAAATGGCAAACAGTTTTAATTAACCAAAAGTTTTTTTTATACAATAAACATTACTTAATTTTTGCTTTCACGGCCCTTGATTCCACTGTGAATCCTGGAATATCTTGCAGTTCTGTTTCGCTCAAACTGTACTGTTCGCAAACCAAACTCAAACGAGTTCCGGTACTTTTAACAGCGTTGACAGAGTGAGTCAAATCTCCTTGAAAATAGATCAGCGAGTTGGCTTGCGGCTTAATCTGCCCGACTTGCTGTTTGTTGCGCCGCAGTATCAACTCTCCCCCTTGCAAGTTGGGCGGCACTTGCACGTACAAAACGCTGACGGCTGCGGGAGGTTCAACTGTTTTGCAGTACGATCGCAAAGATCGATCGATATGCGGATCGACGCGGGAACCTTCACCCAGCAACAAAGGGTTGAGGTAAAAAGCATTGCATTCAGGCTGTAATGCTTGGTCTAGATAGGGTTTGAACAAAGGGAACCGCCGTTCTACTTCGCCGATTTCCGCACGTTGAAACACCACGGAAAACCCTTTTGTGCCAATGAAATCGCGGTTGAGGTTGTTGATTGCTAGATAAGGGGAGGCTAGAATTGCTCCTCGCAAGTCGTTGAGGTAGTCGATCGAGAAAGCGTTAGGATGTTGGCTATAGTATTTCAAGGCACTCAAAAATCATCAAAGTTTAAGGAAACAGCAGATAGAAATCCAGCAATCACTCTGACTTGGGATTGCTTCGTTCCGCGCGGATGACATCATAATCTTGATTTAAGTCCGCGTAATTAAATCAAAGGTTTTTCTGAACTGCGGGCGATCGCCCGGAAGTGTCAAAACCGACTAGCAACTGCCAAATATTACTATACAGGCGATCGTTGTGGTGATTCGATTATATTTGCAATTCCATTATACATGATGCCGCTGGGCAGCCGATCGCCCATTTATTTTAACTTGTCCAATTGCAGGGGCGGGCATAATTTCCGCGATCGCATCCGGCCGCTGTTTTCTCACCAATTTCTTGAGTTTGCTAGCTGGAAAACTGATGCGTGTTAGGGCTTTGTCGCAAACATCTTGCTAAAACAAGCAATCCGTGCATTAGGTCAAAATGCTGGAAGCGCGATCGACAATATCTAACTGGCGATAGAACCTTAATAAAGTTTACCATGATAGTAATTGGTCGAAAAAATACCAGCAGTCGCAACAGTTACTAAGTAATTATTTTAGATGAAATTAATATTTCACAGAGCGGAAAAAAGCAAAACTGTCAGCTATAATTAAAGAGTAAGTAAAAAAAAACAAGTCGCTGAAACGATATGCCAACAACATTGTATGAAAAAATGGGTGGAGAGTCAGCCATTAAAGAGATGGTTGATGATTTTTACCGCGATGTTTTGGCTGACGAGATAGTGAGCCACTTCTTCGATCATACAGATATGGAAAAGCAGCGCCACCATCAAACTGCTTTTATCTCTTATGCCCTTGGCGGCTCCGAGCAATACTCAGGCCGTTCAATGGAGAAAGCACACGCAGGTTTGAATTTACAACCGGAACATTTTGATGCAATTGTGAAGCATTTGACCGATGCAATAGTTGCCCACGGCGCATCCCAAGAGGATCTCGAAGCAGCGCTAGCTAAGGTCGCGACTTTGAAAGATGCTATTTTGTACAAGTAAGATAGAGTGAAGTCAAGAGGGTTTTTGCAGCCACTAGAATAGTGATAAAAGTGGAGATTTCGTAATTGTGCAGCGAAAGCTCCACTTTGTTTTTTGCCGGATATAATGAACCGCGAAGACGCAAAGGAAGAGAATAGTTCACAATTGAGGCGAGGATTGCTAGAGTTGTTTAACTGATATCCCGTATGAGTTGTGGAAAGCAATCGCACTCGATATTATAGCGCATTAAAGTTTTTTCTTACTTGGTTTATGGATACCTGTTTCATTTTTTATAGTAGCTTATTCGGCTAGCCACGGTAGGGCTGAAGTATATTTTACCGCATTTGTTCATTTATTTGAAATGCTGAGAAGTTATATTCCTCCTTTAGCTAGATGACGGTAGTTAAGTGCGGATTGCACGATCGGTTTACTAATTGCCAATTACCAATTACCAAATCGTATATGCCGCAATACTTCGGAAAACTTCAAAAAACCGAACAGCCTTGGTCAACAATCGGTTCGGTAGAATCCATAAATAAAACCGATCGCACCTTTCACTTTAATTGCGGCGAAACTTCCCTAAACCTCAGTATCCTCGCGCCGAATTTGATCCGAGTGCGAATGTCCCCGACAGGTGAATTCAAAAGCCGATCGCACTCAATAACTGTCCCTGACGAAGAGTGGGAAATTATACCATTTGAAGTGCGAGAAACCGAGGAAAAAATAGAAATTGAAACATCACAAATATTGATTTCCGTAAACCGATCGCCCGCTTCCATCGAATGCTTTGACAAATCGGGAAAACCCTTTGCTAGAGACTGCGATCGCAATATGGGATGGCGCACAGGTGCAACCGCAGGCTGGAAGCGCATCGAAGCAGACGAGCACTTCTACGGTTTCGGCGAACGCACCGGCTTTCTCGACAAACTCTCCGAAGTCAAGACAAACTGGACAACCGACTCCCTCGACTACAATTCCCTCACCGATGAAATGTACCAGGCGATCGCATTTTACATCGCCCTGAATCCCGATCGCGCTTACGGCATTTTCTTTAACACTACATTTTGGAGTCAATTCGACATCGGCGCCGAAAAACCGGGTGTTTTGCGGATGGAAACCAGAGGCCCGGAACTCGACTACTACATCATTTACGGCCCGGAACCCGCCCAAATTATCGCCACCTACACCCAGTTAACCGGCCGGATGCCACTCGCGCCAAAATGGGCGCTGGGATACCACCAATGCCGCTGGAGCTACGAATCAGAGGACATTGTGCGCGAGTTGGCAAAGGAATTTCGCGATCGGGCGATTCCCTGCGATGTCATCCACCTCGACATCGACTATATGCGCGGCTACCGCGTTTTTACCTGGAGCCCGAAGCGTTTCCCCGATCCCGCGAAACTGATCGCAGACTTGAAAGCAGCCGGTTTTAAGGTTGTCACGATTGTCGATCCCGGTGTCAAGTACGAACCGGAAGCAGATTATGAAATATTCGATCGCGGTGTAGAAAATGACTATTTCGTCCGCACTGCAGAGGGAAAGCTATTCCACGGTTACGTTTGGCCGGACAAAGCGGTGTTTCCCGACTTCATGAGGCCGGAGGTGCGCGAATGGTGGGGCGAATTGCACAAAACCCTGACAGATGTTGGGATTGCGGGGATTTGGAACGACATGAACGAACCTGCGATCGCAGAACGGCCTTTTGGTGACGGCGGCGAACACATCAGCTTTCCCCTGGATGCACCGCAAGGCCCGGAATCCGATCGCGCTACCCACGCGGAAACCCACAATTTGTATGGGTTGATGATGGCGAAAGCTTGTGCTGAGGGGCTGCAAAAAGTGCGATCTGGCGATCGATCTTTTGTGCTGACGCGATCGGGTTTTGCGGGCGTTCAGCGTTATTCCTCGGTGTGGATGGGCGACAATCAATCGCAGTGGGAACACTTAGAAATGTCGCTACCAATGCTTTGCAATATGGGGCTTTCCGGCGTGGCGTTTGTCGGTTGCGACATCGGCGGTTTTGCGGGGAATGCAACCGCTGAATTGTTCGCGCGGTGGATGCAGGTGGGGATGCTGTATCCCTTGATGCGCGGTCATTCGGCCATGAGTACGGCGCAGCACGAACCGTGGGTTTTTGGATCTCGCACTGAGAAGATTTGCCGCGAATACATGAATTTGCGCTATCAGTTGTTGCCTTATATTTACACGTTGTTTTGGGAAGCTGCGACGACGGGAACACCGATTTTGCGACCGTTACTATATCAATTTCCGCGCGATCGGGCAACTTATCACCTTTACGATCAAGTATTACTCGGCCCCTCGCTGATGGCTGCACCCGTTTACCGGCCGGGCGTGGAACACCGCGCCGTGTATTTGCCGGAGGGGACTTGGTACGATTGGTGGACGGGCGAATGCTATCAGGGCCCGACGCACATTTTAGCTTATGCACCTTTGGAGAGAATGCCGCTTTACGTGCGGGGCGGGGGCATAATTGCGATCGCACCTGTGAGGCAATTTGTCAGCGAAGAACCGCTTGATTCATTGAAAATGCGAATTTGGCCCGGAAGCGGTGAATGGACGCTTTATGAGGACGATGGACACAGTTTTGAACATGAAAAAGGTGTCTGGGCAACGACTAATTACAAAGTGTATTTGGAAGGGGAAAAAATCATCGTTGAAATTGCCGCGCGCGAGGGTCAATTTCCGATTTCTGAACGCGAAGTTATTGTGGAAGTTGTTGGCGTTGGCGAACAGCGATTTACAGATGATGGTACGGTGCGGCGTTTGACATTTGGATAATGTAGGGATAAGGATGGAATATTGCCTGTCTGTGGGGTTGAGTTTTGAGATGGCGGCGATGACAGCAGGAAACATAGAGTCTGGGAAGGTCGATAAAATTGCCCTGTGGATGTTCTATCATGTCCAGTTAATCAGTTATCATAAGAGTGGGAGCTTGTAGCTTGCAAGCGAGACGCTCCCGCTCAACAAGAATCAACAGATGGATAAATAAACCATGCTAATAGAAGAATATTTTGAGTTTTTAGCCGATGATGACATTCGAGTAAAAGGCACAAGAGTAGGAATAGAAAGCATCCTCTATGAATATATTTATCAGCAACGTTCACCAGAGGAAATTTTAAAACACTTTTACACTTTGACCCTCGATCAAGTTTATGCGACAATTTTGTATTATTTGAACAATAAAGCTGCCTTAGATAAATACATCGCAGACTGGCTCGAATGGTCGCACGAACAGCGAAAAGCTCAAGAATTAAACCCTCATCCAGCTTCGGTCAGGCTCCAAAAAATCAAGGAAGAAAGAAATAAAAAAAATGGCACTCAAGTATCTCATGGATGAAAATATTGACCCGATTTATCCTAATCAAATTCGGAGCAAACAAGTAGGATTAATTATTCGGGTCATTGGCGAACCTTCCATACCAGCAAAAGGAACTAAAGACCCGGAAATTTTAGAATGGTGTGAAAAATATGACTTTATCCTAGTCACGAATAACCGCAAATCCATGCCCGTTCACTTAAACGATCATTTGCAAGCCAATCGTCATATCCCTGGGATATTTATTTTAAATGCGAATTTAAGTATAGGGCAAAACATCGATGAATTAATTTTGATTGCTGAATGTTCTTTTATCAATGAATATCAAGACCAAATTATTCATCTACCTATCACTAAAGAGGTTTAATGATTATCTCCCATATAGCTCTGAAAAATTGGCGCAATTTTCAGTCAGTGAATGTTGATTTGCGCGATCGCGTTTTTGTGGTAGGCCCTAATGCTTGTGGTAAGTCAAACTTTCTCGATTCATTGCGCTTTTTGCGGGATCTGGCTAAAGCAGGAGGCGGATTGCAGAAAGCCGTGAGCGATCGAGGCGGCGTATCAAAAATTCGCAGTCTTTATGCACGTCGATATCCAGATGTAGAAATAGAAATTCAGCTTTCAGAATCTAATAATGAAAGTCCCTCATGGAAATATGCCATTGGAATTAAACATAAAAAAGGCGGCAAAAATGAGCCTATTGTTGCCTATGAACGAGTTTGGAAAGGCGACGAGCAAATTGTCAATCGCCCTACTGAAGAAGATGACAAAGATGAGCTACGTCTCACCCAGACTTATTTAGAGCAAATTAATGCCAATGCAGAATTTCGAGAAATTTCTAAATTTTTAGAAGCGATTTTATATTTACATTTAATTCCTCAGTTAGTTCGCCATCCCGAAGCTTTTGCTACCCCTGGACTTTCCGAAGATCCTTTTGGGAGAACTTTTTTAGAGCGAGTTGCTAAAACTCCCGAAAAAACTCGAAGATCGCGATTAAGAAAAATTGAAGATGCTTTAAAGTTGGCTGTCCCACAATTGAAAAACCTCACAGATACCAAAGATGTGATGGGGGTTCCTCATTTGGAAGCTGTTTATGAACATTGGCGGCCAGGAGCGGGAAAACAACGGGAAGACCAATTTTCTGATGGAACTTTACGATTAATTGGTTTGCTTTGGTCTCTTTTAGAAACCGATTCATTATTGTTACTAGAAGAACCAGAACTTTCCTTAAATTCGGCGATTGTTAGCAATTTACCGTCTCTGATTTATCGCCTTCAGCGTCCGAGAAAGCGACAGGTTATTCTCAGTACCCATAGTGCTGATTTGCTCTCAGACAAAGGCATTGGCGGCGAAGAGGTGTTGCTAATGACACCGACTCCTGAAGGAACTCAGGTAAAACTTGCTTCAAGTAATCAACAAATCAAAATGCTATTAGAAGGAGGTTTAAGCATAGCTGATGCTGCACTTCCTCTTACAGCACCGCCCGACATCGAACAAATGAGTTTATTCAAATGACGGATATTCCCATCAATCTAGTCTGGAGTTTAGACTAAAAGCGATATGAGAGAACGCAAATCAAATGGAATTAGAGATTAAAAATATTATCTTTTCAGCCTCAAAGCATCCGCGACCTCTAACAATTTTGTAGTATATCTGCTCCGATAATAATACAATAATGATAATCATGAAAAGGGTGGGAGAGAAACGAGCGACACTCGTTTCTCTCCCACCCCCCATATTCGATTATCATTATCAGATGGGGAACGATCAAGAAAAAAAGGGGTGTCTGATTGAATACAGCCCCCTTTTGGCAGAAAGTGAGAAAAGAACTACAATTACTCACCTGCCAACATGAAAAATGCCAGACTTGAAGAGTTTCGTCAAGTAGCTTACAAATATTTAGGTAGAGCTAAAGATGCGACGTTTGAATTAACAGATGCCATATTGCTGACTCGCAATGTTTATTCCTTAGCAGATTTATCCTTATCACCAGTATTTAGACGCAAGTGGTCAAGTATTTATGAAGCGCTACAAGATAGTAGACCGCAGCGACAGAAATTGATGCAGCTATATATCAAACAGATACCAGCAGAGGGACGACCCTTGTTAGCAGGAGATCACACAAACTGGTCACGCCCGGATGCAGTAACGCTACAAGAGAGGACTTATGAACATACTGGCACGTCCATAGCCGGCAATAAACCGATTACCGTTGGTCAAGGATACAGTACAATTGCTTGGATACCAGAGGATTCAGGTAGTTGGGCATTACCCTTGAGACATGAGCGCATAACCAGTTGGGAAAGCCCAATAGAGAAAGCAATTTGGCAACTAAAACAGGTGTGTGAACATTTCCCCGCCAGACCGATTTCGGTTTGGGACAGTGAGTATGGATGCGCGCCTTTTGTCTTAAAGACAGCTAACATTGCAGTCGATATTCTAGTTCGGTTGCGTTCAAATTTGTGTTTGTGGGGCGAACCAGGAGCTTATTCTGGCAAGGGCTGTCCCAAAAAACATGGTGATAAATTCAAGTTGAATGAACCAAAAACATGGGGTGAAGCAGCATCTGTCTTCGAGGTAGACGATCCCAAACTAAAACGGGTACGGGTTAGCCTTTGGAAAAATCTGCATTTCCGTAAAGCGGCGACACGCCCGATGTCCATGATCAGAGTTGAACGTATTGACGAACAAGGTAATCAACGAGTATCGAAACCTTTATGGTTAGCTTGGGTAGGAGAAGAAATGCCACCAATAGAAGAAGTTTGGCGACTTTACTTGCGTCGCTTTACCATTGACCACTGGTATCGTTTTTTAAAGCAACGCCTACATTGGACTGTACCAAAGCTGAGTACCCCTAAGCAATGTGAGCGCTGGAGTGATTTGATGCCTCTGATGACTTGGGAGTTGTGGTTAGCCCGTGATATTGTTGCGGATAACCCTTTACCTTGGCAAAAGTCATCAGACAAAATGACCCCTGGAAGGGTTGCCCAGGCGATGGGAAGCATTTTTGCAGTGATTGGTACTCCAGCCCAACCACCCAAACCTCGCGGAAAGTCTCCAGGCTGGAAGACTGATCAACCACGTAAACGTAGAATTCGCTACCCCATAGTTAAAAAAACTACAACCAAGCCCCGCAAAGAGCAATCAGAATCTGCTTAGTACTGTAGATTTTCAGATCTGAAGTCTGTTTATTTTCAACTCAGCTTTGCTGAGTCTTTTCTTGCTGCCTAGTCTAAACTCCAGTCTAGTGTTTGAGGATGCACTGAGTGAAGCAGTTCTTAAACAAATGCTCAAACAGTCTCAACGTCCCTTTTCAGTGGGACAGTGCTTGAATCAGAGAGGATATGGCAAAATTAAAAAGATTATTTCTGGATTAAATTATGCGGCCAAGGGAATGCCATACTTAGTATTAACTGATTTGGATAATGCAGAATGCCCGTTAGTAATTATTTCGGAGTGGTTAACTCAACCAAAACATCCTAATCTGCTGTTTCGGATTGCTGTTAAAGAAGTGGAAGCGTGGTTACTTGCACATCGAGAGGGCTTTGCCCAATTTCTGGGTATTTCAGTAGACTTGATTCCTGGCGACGCGGATCGAATTCCTGACCCCAAGCAGCTTTTAATCAATCTGGCTAAAAAGTCAAAGAAGCGAAATCTGCGGGAGGCGATCGTCCCCGATCGTAATAGTACGGCAAAAATTGGTAAAGACTACAATGGTCAACTTATCCACTTTGTCAATCAAAGTTGGCAGGTTGCGTCAGCACAGACTAATTCCCCCAGTTTGAAACGAGCTATGAATGCGATCGTAAATTTTCAACCCACTTGGGAAACTTGAGGAGAAAAACCAATCCTGTACCCTCTCAATGCTGGGCAAACAGTTAATAACTACTGTTATAATATACCGTCCGGGGATGAGTAGACCCGACACCTACCCACAAACTATGCAACCCATCCAAATTACCACATTCCAAGCTCTGTGGCGCAGCCTGGGCCTGATAATCAAAGCCGCACCAATAGAACTCCGCAATTTAATAATACTCAACATCATCGGCGGTGCTGCCCCATCTGCCGTCCTATTTTTAGATAAATTAATCATTGATGAAGTATCTCGGTTGCTATCGCAAACCCAAACAGCACAGCCCTTTGCTTTGATGCTTTCCCGGCCAATATTGCTGTGGAGTATTGCCGGAGTCTTAAGTCTCAGGTTAGTCGGCGATGCCCTAGACACAATGGGCTCTTTTGTCTCGACATCTTTGCGCGATCGCGTTCAAGGCTTTGTCGAAGGAAAAGTCATCGAAAAAGTCGCCAATTTCGACGATATTGCCCTCTTTGAAAACCCCGAACTATTAAATATAGTAGAACTAGCCAAAACGGGAGTATTCAAAATACAGCAACTAGCCTTTACCATCAGCATGACAGTCACGGGAATTTTTATATTTATTCCATCCATAGGCCTTGCTGCTGCCATAGCTTGGTGGGTGCCAGTGCTGATGTTGATTTCATCCTGCCCCTCAATTTACATCCAAAGAAAATATAGCAAAATCATCTGGAGAGTTCAAAGAAAGCAAGCTAAAATAACTCGTGAAATGAACTTATCCGCTAGAGTATTGACGGGGGAAGAATACGCTAAAGAATTGCGTTTGTTTGGGTTGCAGGAACTTTGGCTCAAACGCTGGCAGGGTCAGTTTTTGCAGTTTTTTAGCGAGATGCAGCAAATCCGAAAAAAAGGAGCAATTGTTTTACTTTTGTGGTCAGTCTTTAGTAGAGTAGGAGTAGCTTTGCCATTTGTTTATGTGGTAATTGGAGCTTTGGGTGGTCGCTATACTTTGGGAGATTTGGCGCTTTATTCGGGTTTGATTGTTCAGGTGGAGCAAAGTTTGCAATTACTTATAGGCAATTATGCTAATTTGTACGATATCTCTCTCGGTGTTAGTCCGATTTTTCAACTGTTAGAACTCAAACCAGAATTGCAGTCTCCGCTTGGGGATGTAGCATCTCGCCTGCCTAGTTTACCAGAAGGCGGGCAAGATTCCCCCCCCACAAAAGATAAAATTGGCATCGAGATTAAGGATTTATCTTTCTGTTATCCCGGTAGCAATAAAAGCACGGTTGAAGATATCAACTTAACGATTAATCCGGGTGAAATGCTAGTGCTTGTTGGTGAAAATGGCGCGGGTAAAACAACCCTTGGCAAACTCCTCGGCCGCCTGTACGACCCGACAAGTGGTACGATCGCCTGGAACGGCAAAGATTTGCGATCGTACTCTCTAGCATACGTGCGATCGCGCATCGCCGTCGTTATGCAAGATTACGCCCGTTTCCCCTCCACAGTCCGCGAAAACGTCGGTTTCGGCGACTTGCTTTCACTGTCGGATGACAGCGCAATTAACGAAGCTATTTCTGAAGCAGGAATTGCAGCTAAAGTCAACAGTTTAGAGCAAGGTTTAGAAACACCGTTGGGGAAACAATTAGAAGACGGCATCGACTTATCGGGGGGACAGTGGCAAAGAATTGCGATCGCCCGCGCCTTAATGCGGCTTTCTACAGCCGAAGTGCTAATTTTTGACGAACCAACCGCCGCCCTCGACCCCAAGACAGAACACGAAATTTACAGCATATTCCGCCAAATAGCCACCGGGAAAACAACCATAGTCATCAGTCACAGATTGGGATTAGCAAAAATTGCCGATCGCATCGCGGTGATGGAAAATGGTAAAATAGCAGAAATAGGAACTCACGACGAATTGATAGCATCAAACGGAATTTACTGCTCGATGTTCACCCGTCAAGCTAGCAGCTATATTTAAACAGTTGACAGTTGACATACGATGTTAGCCTGATGAGTACCAGAAACAGGTTTTTGAAAGTATGGCTAAGCGTTCCAGTATTCTTTAAGTATATTTACAAACCGACGAAGTGATTTAGCTGTCCTAGGACAAACATACTTGTAGCTCGAAGTATCATAGTGCTCTCCACCCGGAGCAACTATAGATTCAATAAGCTCAGCCAACTCATTAACGGTGTGTTCTTGTCCTTTTTCGACAGTAAATGACAGGTAACTGCCATCATTACGAAATTCTGTTTGATGGCTTGCAATCCAGTCTGTCACGCCTTGATTAATTGGAATATTCCCAGATAAAACAACTCTAACTTTACCTTCTGAAATCACATCTGCAAATATCTCACAAAAATATGAATATAATCCCTGCGAACCAAAATCTTGGGTAGGAGAGCGATCGTCGATAATAAAACGCTCACCCTTGTCTAAATTTTTAATTCGTTTGTCACGAAATCCACCGTATTCATCGAAAAGCTTGCGTTTTAGCACGTTTAATGTCTCCATACTAATGGAATTACTTAAACATTATAACTTAAAAATACCGCAATTTGCTCATCTATGCCAACTCATTCTTACCCCATGTTGGGTTCTCCTTTTCTCGATCGAGTTCGGCAAGCATCCACCTCGAACACATGAGCAGTCACACTGCAAGAGCTACCTCCATTACTTACTAAACTAAATTTACTTTTCGATCGCGCATTAAATCCCACATTTAGAGTTAAATAAACATAATTCCCGTAGGGGCGGGTTCATCAACCATCTCTAACTCTCACCAACAATCTATATAAACCCCCCCGCACCCAATGACGAATTCACGTGAAGCGCAGCTATCCCGTAGGGAATCGCATTTCTGTCGCTGCGTGGCGAGAAACCGGGTTTCTGCGACAATTTTCGGCCTCGCACGAGAAATATCGGAAGAAACCCGGTTTCTGAGCGTGCGATCTTTTTGAGAAAATTGTCAGAAAGTGCGAGCTATAATAAAACCAACCTAGTTGGCGATAATATCAACGATGGAAACTATAACTCTCAACCTACCTGCAGCCGTCGCTTTAACCGACGAACAATTTTATCAATTGTCCATCGCTAATGAAGAGTGGCGATTAGAACAAACCCCCGAAGGAGAACTAATTATTATGCCTCCAACAGGCGGCGAAAGCGGCATCAGAAATTCCGATCTCAACCTACGAGTCGGCTTGTGGAATGAACGGACTCAATTAGGAAAAGTCTTTGACTCTTCCACCGTCTTTCAATTACCCAACGGTGCGAAGCGTTCTCCCGATGTTTCTTGGGTACTCCGAGAACGCTGGGAAGCATTATCCGCAGAAGATAAGCGCAAATTTCCTCCCCTGTGCCCGGACTTTGTAATTGAATTGCGATCGCAAAGTGATTCCCTAGAAACATTGCGGGCTAAAATGCGATATTATCGAACTAACGGCTGTCGCTTAGGTTGGCTAATTGACCCCCAAACGCCTTTAGTAGAAATCTATCGGTTGTCTGAAGAGGTAGCAGAAGTTATTAATTTCTCTTTTGACCAACCGCCTACACTTTCGGGTGAAGATGTACTTCCCGGATTTCTTCTAGATATTACACCTATTCTCAATCCTTGAATCTCGATCCATTTTCTTTAGTTGGCTGGCGAGAAACCGGGTTTCTGCGACAATTTTTGGTTGAGTACGAGAGATATAGGAAGAAACCCGGTTTTTGCGATTCACTGCGTGGCGAGAAACCGGGTTTCTGCGACAATTTTTGGTTGAGTACGAGAGATATAGGAAGAAACCCGGTTTCTGAGATTCTTGTGCCTCCGAAAAGTCGATCGCAAATTATCTCCCCGTCAACGTATCCGCATAAGGATCGGGCAAAGCTTGCTGCACTTCCAAAAGCGACAAAGCATCCGCAGTCAACGGTTGGCTAATCAAATTTTTTTTTAGCCCATCCCCCCGGCGATCGCGCTCTTGCAACTTCAGCAATTCCTCTTGATAAACAGCAACAATTCGCCCTAAACTCAGCACCAAATCATCCCAATTATCATCTCCCACCAACTTCTCAGAAATTCCCTCAAATAACTCTCCCGCTTGCCTTTTTTGAACATAAGCTTTCAAAAGCTTTCCCGACTTTTGCAAAACGGCCTGATAAATATCCCCATCAGACCACCACAGCCCCTGTTGACTCAGCAGCCAAGTCAAAATATACTCGCGAGCGTGTTGCTCCTTCACCCAGGCCGCGAGATACTGCAAATCTTCCATAGTTACAACAGTCTCCTCAATTTTCCTCAAAATGTCCGCTTGTTTGTATCTACCGTTACCGCGATCGACATAATACCTGCCTTATCATCACCTGTCCCCGTCATTAATATCCCTTAAATCTTAAAAAAACCCTACTGATTTACCAAACAGCAATTCTGAGAATATAAAAATAAACCTAAACCTCCTAGGTCTATTGTCCAATACTTTTAGTCCACCGGAAAGCGCTACACCCCGCCTCGCTTTCCTCTCTCGCAAATCAATCCTCAAGCGGGAACAACCAGCGGGTTATTAGCATGACAAAGCAAAATTTTGGTTTAATCGGTCTAGCAGTGATGGGCGAGAACCTCGCCCTCAACGTCGAAAGCAGAGGCTTCTCCGTGGCTGTGTACAACCGCACAGCAGCTAAAACCGACGACTTCATGGCCCTGCGCGCCCCCGGCAAGAACATTGTAGCCGCCAAGACTCTGACAGAATTCGTCGATGCCCTAGAAACCCCGCGCCGAATCTTAGTCATGGTGCAAGCTGGGAAACCCGTAGATGCGGTCATCGATCAGCTCAAACCCATGCTGTCACCGGGCGACATGATTATTGACGGTGGCAACTCGCTCTACGACGACACCGAACGCCGCACCAAAGATTTAGAATCGATCGGACTGGGATTTGTCGGCATGGGCATCAGCGGCGGCGAAGAAGGCGCGCTCAACGGTGCTAGCTTGATGCCCGGTGGCACCCGCACTGCTTACGGCCTACTAGAGCCAATTCTCACCAAAATTGCGGCTCAAGTAGATGACGGCCCCTGCGTCACATTCATCGGCCCCGGTGGCGCTGGTCACTACGTGAAGATGGTTCACAACGGCATTGAGTACGGTGATATGCAGCTCATTGCTGAAGCCTACGATTTGCTCAAAAACGTTGGTGGATTGAACGGCCAGCAATTGCAGGAAGTTTTTGCCGAATGGAATACCACAGACGAACTCAACTCGTTTTTGATTGAAATTACGGCTAATATTTTCAAGTACATTGACCCGGAAACTAAGCAACCCTTAGTTGAGGTAATTATGGACGCAGCCGGTCAAAAAGGCACCGGCCGCTGGACTGTAATGAGTGCTTTGGAATTGGGTGTGAGCATTCCCACAATTATCGCTGCTGTGAATGCCAGAATCATGTCTTCTTACAAAGACGAGCGCATCAAAGCTTCCCAAGAACTTACGGGGCCTAGCGGCAAGTACGAAGGCGATACTAAAGAGTTTGTGAATAAAGTCCGGGATGCGCTTTACTGCTCGAAGATTTGCTCCTACGCTCAAGGCATGGCGCTGTTGAGCGCGGCCTCGAAGTCGTACAATTACGACTTGAGTTTGAGCGAAATCTCCCGAATTTGGAAAGGTGGCTGTATTATTCGGGCTGGCTTTTTGGACAAGATTAAAACAGCTTTCAAGGACGACCCCACGCTGCCGAATTTGCTGTTAGCGCCGGAGTTCAAACAGAGCATTCTCGATCGCCAATCAGCTTGGCGAGACGTGTTAGCTACTGCTTGCCAACTGGGGATTGCAGTGCCAGCATTTAGCGCCTCGCTAGACTATTTCGACAGCTACCGGCGCGAAAGATTGCCGCAAAACCTCACGCAAGCTCAGCGGGATTATTTTGGAGCTCACACCTACGAGCGCACCGACAAACCGCGCGGCGAATTCTTCCACTCAGAGTGGACGCAGACTGCTAAAGAATCGCTGCAAACCGGTACTACCGACTAATTAATTTTTGTAGGGTGCGTTTCGGCGCACCTTACAGATAGAACATGAGATTACTGCCAACTAACCTTTTTCCTGAACCCACACGGATACTGAACCGCCTTGACAGCGAAACTCGCCCCAACCCCACTCGTTAGTAGAAACAGGTTCCTTAATATGCCCTGTTAAGTCCACAAACTTAGCATGAGGTTTACCAACTTCCATCCACTTGAAACCCTCCGGGCCGTCACTCATAATTACTGCCATTGCCTGTGGATGTTTCCCATTGCCCAATCTCGTCCAGCCAATTGTATTCCAATGATCGAAATAGTCATATTGAGGGCCGTAGGCGAAGTGTTTGCGAGCATGGAGAAACTTGTCAATTAGCGATCGATGAGACGGCATAAAAATTTTATACCGATTGCCATCACGCCCCCAATCTTCATATTCTGCACCGTAATAATCGCCGTAGAAAACGCAGGGATAACCTTCTCTTCGCAATAGAATAATCGCATACGCAAGAGGTTTAAACCACGGTTCTACCACAGATTCAAGTGCTTGCAGCGGTTGGGAATCGTGGTTTTCGACAAACGTTACTGCATGAGTCGGTTGCTGCTGCATCATTGTACCGTCTAAAATGCGCCGCATATCGTAGTTACCGCCCTGTTGGCTGGCGTAATGAAAGTTGTAATGCAGCGGCACATCAAAAACTGACATTTTGCCCTTAACTGAACCGACATACCAGTGCAGGATATCGATATTTGGTGCCCAATACTCACCGACAACAAACAAATCTTTGCCGACATATCGCTCCATTTCATCCAACCATTCCGCAAAAAACCAAGACGATATGTGCTTGATGGCATCTAAACGGAAACCGTCGGCACCTGTTGTGTCGAGATACCACTTACCCCAGTGTGTAATTTCATCTCGTACCCATTGATCCTGGAAATCCAGATCGCACCCCATTAAATATGCAAAATTGCCATTTTCTAGGGCAACATAGTCATCAAAAATTCTCCCTTCTACCAAATAGACTGTGCCGCGATCGTCTTTATTGTATTCGTTGTAGTCTACTGCGTCAAAATGCCACCAGTGCCATTCAAATTGGGAATATTTACCTTTGCGTCCGGGAAAGTTAAAATGGGTATAACTTTTGATTTCTTGCAACCCACCTTTGGGATTTAGCCGATTGTTTTGAGGATAAGGAGTTGCCTTAAATATCTCTGCTGCATCTGCACCCATTTTGTGGTTGATAACTACATCGGCATAGACTTGGATATGAGATTTGTGCAGGGCTGCGATCGCATCCAAATATTGCTGCTTAGTACCATATTTGGTGCGAATTGAACCTTTTTGGTCGAATTCTCCCAAATCAAATAAGTCGTAAACCCCATATCCAACGTCGCTTTGCCCGCCAATTCCTTTGTAAGCTGGGGGCAGCCACAGTGCGGTAAAGCCCGCATCAGCCAATTCTTTCGCTTGGTTTTTCACCTCATCCCACAGGGTTCCTCGATCGGGAATGTACCAGTGGAAATATTGCATCATCGTGCCGTTGATATCTGCCATTTTGCACCCTTGCCTTGAGATGATACTGACAATTTAAGGCGATCTTAGGCTACAGCATTGCCCATTGTCACGGTATCCGCATTAATTTTTTCTAAAACTCCGGTTGGGGTGTGATTAAAGTTTTGTTACATTTCTCAACTATAAAATCTTTTGACTTTCGCCTGACTCTTTGAACCCTACTTGAACTTGAGTGCAGACAAAAAGCCCCAGTCCAACATCGGGAATCTAAAAGAATCAGTAAGTAAGATCACAATGTGGTTGTGATCTTACTTGTGATCTTAGTAGATAACTATACTGAGCAAATCTGCTACCATCATAATTACTCCTTTAAAAAAATGTCATTTTATGAAATCTTTTATTGTAAGAGCTGCTGCCGTTTTGGGTGTGATTGCGACATCGGTATTGGATACATGGACAGAAGAAGAGGAACAAAAGCGTTTATTAGACAGTGGTATTCTGGAAGTGGATGAAATGACGGGAAAAGAGTTTGAAAAATTTCTAGAAGTTCATTTTATAAACTTTGGTTATACTGTTACTTTAACTCAAGATAGTCAAGATTATGGGGCGGATTTAATTTTATACAAAGATGGCTCCAAAACCGTGATCCAAGCGAAACGAAGCAAAAATCCAGTTGGAATTAAAGCAGTTCAAGAAGTAGCAGGAGCCGTCAGACATTACAAGGGAAATAAAGGAAGAGTAATCACGAACAACAGATTTACAGAAAATGCTTACAATCTCGCTAAATCTAACGACGTAGAGTTATGGGATCGAAAAAAACTCATCGAATTCATCTTGACCGCTAAAAATTGTAAATAACTTATATACTAAACTAAGTTATATATAAAAGATGCACTGCTTTCCCAGTATCTTTAATCTCACTGATGAATCATGCTACAAATTTCTAATACAGTGTTCCTGGACGATCGCGAAATCGAGATTAGTGCGATTCGCTCTCAAGGCGCGGGGGGGCAAAATGTAAATAAGGTGGCGAGTGCGATTCACTTGCGCTTTGATATCCCAGCTTCCTCATTGCCCGATCGCTACAAGGAGCGTTTGTTGCAAATCAACGACCAGCGCATCACCTCCGAAGGTGTGATTGTGATCAAAGCGCAAGAACACCGCAGCCAGGAACAAAACCGGGAGGAGGCTTTGAGACGGCTGCAAGAACTGATTAAAAGTGCGATCGTCATACCGAAAAGGCGCAAACCCAGCAAAGCAACTCGTAGTTCCCAGCGCAAGCGTCTCGACAGCAAAACCAAGCGAGGGCAGATTAAAGCTCTGAGAGCGAAAATCACGGATTGATCGATGAAAGGTCGATCGGGCTTTTTGACTTTTTATTTGTCAGTCGGGATTTGGTGGGCCTAAGTCGTTAGGTAAATCGTTAAGCGTTTTTCCCAAAGCTTTGCAAAGAGCTTTCATTTGAGTAATGGTCAGTTCGGGTTCGTCTAATCCTCGTTCCCATTTGCTAATGGCTTGCTGAGTTAGGGTTTTTGTGCGGGTTTTGTCGGGAATTTGTTTTGCTAAGGCGGATTGCGATAAACCAACAGCCTCCCGCAAGATTTGCAGTGCTGGTATATCTTTGGACTCTTGAGTTTGTTTCTTTCGGGGCATATCATAGCAAATTCACAACCAAAGTTGTTGACAAATCGGTAAAATACAACTATGGTTGTTTAATATAGAGACAACACAAAGGCGACTGCTTTAGCCGAACGGTGGAAACGCTTTGGTTTAGCGAGCTGCCTTATTTGTAGTTTCTACCCATTATGCCTGCATAGCCTTAGTATTTTCCGGGCTTGGGTGCATGACTTAAGCCCTTTTCCCTAGACATTTCCGAACCCCTGCGGGTTAGTTATCGTTCGATGAGGGCGATCGACTTGGTAAGTCATCGGGAATTTTAGTTACATCTAATCCTAAAAGCTCAAACATAGTTTTTAGAGAAACCTGGTACAGGTTAGCCAGTGCAGCTACGTTTTCAACAGTTGGCATGGACTTTCCTGATTCCCAGTCAGCTTGCATCCGCTCAGAAACGCCGATATGTTGTTTGACTTGAGGGCGGGTTAGGCCAGCTTGTTCTCTGAGAAGCCTTAATGGAGACTTGTCCTTTTCTTGCAAATTTTCTTCCACAGTGCATGAAGTTTGTTTCATGAAGCGAACCTCTTGACATGGTTGTTTAGATGAAGTAGACTTCATGTATAGCGACCAAACAAAGGCCCCCTGGCGAGCCTACTTTCGTCAAAATGCAGGTTTGAAAGACCGCCTTATTTTTAGTGTCTATCAATTGTGCCTGCATACCCAAGCGTATTTTCGGGGCAAGGGCGCATACCTCAAGCCTCTTTTCCTCAACGCCGAGGAGGTGATGCCATGTAAAAGGTCGATCGACCTCACAAGACAGCCCAACTCAAAATTGTATCAAAGATTTAGACCAAAACTTCAACTTTGCGATCGCACAACTTCCGTGCTATCGTGCCCTTTCTCGAACCATTCCAGATCATGTCCACATCAATTGACAACTTCTACCTAGGCGATGTCGCCTCCAACTTTCACTTTGCAGGCCCGCTGCTAGACTTTGAAGAAGAAATCCAGAATCAATCTCCCTTTCACGATTTAGACTACCTGACAGGCGAAATTAAAAGGGGATTCCTCGACTATGTGCGTCAAGGAATCATGCTGGACGCGATCCGAAAACTGCGATTGTACAAAGACAAGTTCAAAACTTTTAAAAGTTACTGCGAACAAGCATTAGGTCGGCAGTATTTTTACTGCACGCAAATTATCAAAGCTGCTGGCATTTGCCTGCGCTTAATTAAAGCCGGATTTGAGATTTTGCCTAGCTGCGTTGCTCAAGTTGTTCCTTTGTTCAAACACGCGATTACCGACCAATATGGCGACTGTCGTTTACAGGAAAAGTGGCAAGAAGTTGTCGATGTTATACCAAAAGAAAGGATTACCGCAGTAACTATTGCCGAAACAGTTGACAACAATCCCAACCTCCGGCTCAAACAAATTCGGATTAAAACCGACACCTACGCCCTTTTAACGAAAAAAGCAGCCGCAGCCGGACTGTCAATTTCGGAATTTTTGGCAAGGTTGGTTGGCGAATACAATCCCAGAAATTTAGACCAGCCAGCAGAACATACTCCCGAGCAAGAGGAGATTTTAGACCAATTAGACGCGGAGTTTAAGAAGCCGGCAACGGAACCGAGTCCTACGGCAGCTAAAGACAAAGTTAAGTCTAAAGGTTTTGGAGCCAAAGTTGAGCCTAAAGGTGCTAAAAGGGAAGTGAAGGCGAAAACTCCCCAAGGGGAAGTGAAGGCGCAAACTTCCGAAGGTGAAGTTAAGTTCAAAAATCGGCAAAGTGAAATCAAAGCCGAGAAACAGTCGAATTCATTTAATGAGAAAAATCATGAAGTCATCTGCCCAAAATCCAATCATGCGTCAACTGAAATTAATGGAGGTTCAACTGAACGAAATTCAGTGCCACCTTATTAAAGCCACAGTGTTGAATTGGTGGCAAATAGTTTTGCCTGACGGACAGAAGATTGCGATCGAGCACGCGGGCGGCGGACACTGGATTTTTCGGGCTAACGGGCTTGAGAAATCTCATCCAGAAGTGCGGCTAGCGGTGTTAAGGGCGATCGCCGAAGGCTGTCGCCGATAAGTTACGGCCCAGGACACGGCAGTGCCGTGTCCCTACAATTAATCAACCTGGAATACGCTGTATTTCCATGAGAGTGATAGCTAATCAATTGTATGTTCAGACTAAGTTGCCGATACTTTTTTCCTAACAAAAGCTAACAAATACATAAGTTGAGAGCTGATCTCAACTCTCTTAGTATCAACCGATGCCCGTAGAAGTTTCTACAAGCACTTATATTCTTGCCTTCAGCTTGGTTATCGCTTACAGCTATTAGCCAATTTCATTATTTGCTTTGATACGCAAGGGAGGCAACTTATTTATATAGGGGTTGCGTACTACCAAGGTTTTTCACCTAAATCAGAGTGGCTAAATTCATTCTATATGATATAAAGACCTCGGCCCAATGTAAGTGATTGTGAGCAAATGTCAGAAAAGGTATTACTGTTAATCAACCTTTTTCCATCCCACCACAGCAAAAGCCACCCCAGCGAAACCGTATTCGTAAACTCTAGTTCTTTTTGATGGACACAACTGGACTCGAATTAGCGCCTTGCCTTGAATCTACGATTTTGCGTCGTTCCAGCTCTTCTTTTGACTCACGCTGAAAGTCCTGTTTTGAGTTTGAGCGAAAACTAAGCAGCTTGCTGTACGCTGAATACAGCAAGCAAACTCAACACTGTTAGAGGATTGAGCGAAAAATGAGCGAGAAATCTAATTCCGTCACAGTAAGCACCAGCGCTGATTACCTGATCGGCTACGAGCGGATTCTCGACTACTTCAAGCAAGCACAGAAAGAATGCCCGTGCGATTCGTTGAAGCGTGAATCACGGTGAAAGCCCGTACATAGCCCTTCCAGCCACAAGGCTGAACTCTCGGTCTGATAAGGGTGCAAGCCCCTTCTGCCAGACTCAGGTATGACTCCCTATCTGCCCACACCGACCAAGCTCGATTCTTGGAGAGTGAAGCTGGGAACAGGACGCAATCAGACATCTATTGTGGGATGACACTGGCGTTAATGGGGAGTTCCAATGGTGAAACTGAGCCTATAAAAGTAACTTACTTTCAAGCGGGACACAGCCCATAAATCCCGACTTCACTGGAGACTATTCCCGCCGAGTTTGAGGCATGATATCGGTAAGAGTCCAGGGAATCCAGTAGTTAAAGTGGCTACACCTAAAGGAACAAACAATCACGCCCGAGGGAACGAATAAAAACGAATTGAGGGTCTAGGAGAAGTCGAACTCCAAAGTAGGCCAGACGAGCAGCGGAACTCCCTCAGTTCGGGTAGGATGCGGCGTAATTGCTGCAAGGTGTTCAGAAAACATAAGTTGGAGAAGAGCATGATTAGACACAGCAGTAATGCTAGTGAATCTTGGAAAACGTTACCTTGGAAGAAATTCCGACGGGACTTATTCCGCCTACAAAAACGAGTGTTCAAAGCGATTCAAGTTGGAGACAAGCAGAAAGCGAAGTCCCTTCAAAAGCTAATTCTGAAATCCACGGCTGCAATCATGTTGGCGATACGTCAAGTAACTCAACTAAATGCTGGCAAAAAGACTGCGGGAATCGACGGAAAAGCCTCACTCACACATGAGGAAAGGTTTGCGCTGAGTGAAAAACTCAGAACCCAAAGTAACAACTGGAAACATCAGAAGTTGCGTTCAATACCAATCCCTAAAAAGGATGGGAGTACCCGCCTCCTAAAGATACCTACTACCGCAGATAGAGCGTGGCAATGCCTCGCAAAATATGCCTTAGAACCAGCACACGAAGCAACCTTCCACTCCCGGAGTTACGGTTTTAGAACAGGACGGTCAGCGCATGACGCGCAGAAATTTTTGTTCCACAATCTACGCTCCCAGAGCAATGGAATAGAAAAACGAGTTATCGAACTCGATATCGAAAAATGCTTCGACCGGATAAGCCACATCAGTATCATGGAACGACTCATTGCTCCAATGGGCATCAAGGCCGGAATATTCCGCTGTCTAAAATCAGGAGTTAATCCAGAATTTCCAGAACAAGGAACTCCGCAAGGGGGTGTGGTTAGTCCATTACTCGCCAATATCGCTCTCAATGGGATTGAGGAGATACACCAATCAGTTCGCTACGCGGACGATATGGTAATAATTCTCAAGCCCAAAGATGACGCAACGGCAATACTTGATAAAGTCAACGAATTCCTGGCAGAACGTGGGATGAAAGTTAGTGAAAAGAAAACTCAGCTAACGGCTACGACAGATGGATTTGACTTCCTCGGTTGGCATTTTAAAGTGCAAAATAACGGGAAATTTAGATGCGTTCCATCAGCGGACAATTTTAGAGCTTTCCGTCAGAAGGTAAAACACATCGTTAACAACTCGAATTATGGTGCTACGGTCAAGGCCCAGAAATTAGCCCCTGTAGTTAGAGGTTGGAGAAACTACCATCGCTTTTGCAAGATGGACGGAGCTAAAAATTCGTTATATCACATTGAAACAAGGGCATTTCAGGTATTCAACAAGGAAGCAAAACAGAATCGCTATACTGTCAAGAAACTGATAGACAAAGCGTTCCCAGCGGTTCCTTACTCCGAAAACAAATTTGTCAATGTCAAAGGTGAGAAATCACCTTATGACGGAGACATAGCCTATTGGAGTGTGCGCAATAGCAAGCTCTATGACGGCGAAACCTCTAAAGCTTTAAAACGGCAAAACCATAAATGTGGGAAATGTGGCTTAAAAATGCTAGGCGATGAAAAGGTACATCTGCACCACGTAGATGGTTGCCACAGTAATCGGAAAATAAACAACCTCTTAGCGGTTCACGAAAGCTGTCACGATTATATCCACATGAGCAAAGGCGCAAGTCAAGAACATCGGGAGCCGGATGCGGTGAAAGTCGCACGTCCGGTTCGTGCGGTTCGTTTCTATGAAACTAGCCTGTATGGGTTAGGGGATTAGAGCCTTTACGCCGCCTTGGGTGCA
>NZ_JAUBTK010000102.1:0-23663 GCF_036702455.1 Microcoleus sp. D2_18a_D3 | reverse complement strand
TTTTTTTTATGGTGTTTACCTGCTCAAATATTCCTTTTATTTCGTCATAACTCAGTCCTTCTTCTCGTCCAATTTGCTCCATGCTCGATTGTTTGACACGCTCATAAATATCTTGTTCATATCGTTGAGTATGCCGTCTTTTAACGTCCAAAAAATCTAGTTTTTCTGTGGGATACCGTTGACAACTAGGACAGTAAAACTGCCGTCGTGGGATTTTTAGATATACAGGACGACCAAAAACAGACAAATCTCTTACTAAAATTGGTCGATTTTGATGCAGTTTTTCGGTAGGATTGTTACAATGATGACAAACAATTCCTTCGGATAAAATGCTCAGTCCCAAGAAAATTTTCCCCTCAACTTGAGTACAAGTTTCAACCCTGACTCCAGGCAAGGCTAATAGATAGTCTAGATGGAAGCTCATAACGGTAAATGTATTAGTAGGTACATTTTACACCATAAACTCAGGAGAGCCGATTCTAGGGGTTTGATGTCGCTGATTTGATTGTTGCTGAGGACGAGATAATCCAGGTTAGTCAAGGATTCTAGCGGTTTGATGTCGCTGATTTCATTGTTGTTGAGAGCGAGTTCGGTGAGAATCGAAAGTTTCTGATTAGCCGCATCGCACTCAGTAGTCTCAGCTTTCTGCAACAGCACCTCAACAGTATGTTTAGCTTCAGGACTCAAGGAAGCTTTTTGGCGACACCAATCGGCAAATGTTCGTCTCATGTTTCCCGATCGCACTTCTGCAGCCTTCGCAGACAGTCCATTTCCAGATAATGCTAGGATTGCACAACAAGTAAGTGCGATCGACTTTGGTAACTTCATGTGTTTGTGTGCAACTATGAGTGTCATAATCTTGTACCTCTAATTTCCCCAACAGTAAAGTTTGAGCATTTAATTTCTGGGTTCCCACTTACACATATACTCTCGCTGGAGTGGGCAAGTTTTGGGAGCGATCGGATTTCCGCTAAGACGGATCAAAATCAGGTTAGTCAAGGATTCTAGCGGTTTGATGTCGCTGATTCGATTGTTGTCGAGATAGAGCAAATTCAGGTTAGTCAAGGATTCTAGCGGTTTGATGTCGCTGATTTGATTGTTATCGAGGTCGAGCACAGTCAGGTTAGTCAAGGATTCTAGCGGTTTGATGTCGCTGATTTGATTTTTATCGAGGTAGAGCAAATTCAGGTTAGTCAAGGATTCTAGCGGTTTGATGTCGCTGATTTGATTGTTGGGGAGGAAGAGCACAGTCAGGTTAGTCAAGGATTCTAGCGGTTTGATGTCGCTGATTTGATTGTTGGGGAGGAGGAGTCCCGTGAGACTCAAAAGTGTCTGATTAGCCGCATCGCACTCAGTAGTCCCTGCTTCCTTCAACAGGACCTCAACAGTATGTTTAGCTTCAGGACTCAAATCAGCTTTTTGGCGACACCAATCAGCAAATGTTTGTCCACTGTTTCCCGATCGCGTTTCTGCAGCCTTGGCAGATAGTCCACTCCCAGATAATGCTAGGATCGCACAACAAGTAACTACTATCAATTTTTGTAAATTCATGTGTTTCTGTGCAACTATAAGTGTCATAATCTTGCACCTCTAATTTTTTCCACTGTATAAAACGAAGACACTGCCTTACCGTGTCCCTGCAAAACATCTATTAAAAACTCTCTTAATCACCTCACTCAGGCAACTTATACTAATTTATAGGTGCGTCATTTTCCCTGATATTCTGCGCCCAGCGAGGATATTTCCACGCTCCGCAGCCTACGCAACAACTAATTGATATCAACTCCCATCAACTCTGCCACAACTTTCTCCAATCCAGCTATCACCTTCGTCGTCCGTTCCCAATCAACCTTATCGGGTGTATCTTGCGCCGTGTGATAGTAAGGATAGCGATAGGGAGCAGTATCTGTCACCATCAGCCCTGGATAACCATGTTGCCAAAAAGACCATTGATCTGACCAACCAACACCAGGAATGCCACCCGGAATTGCTGCACCTTCCGAGGGAAATTCAGCATGGCGGCGGAAAGATGCGATCGCCTCTCTAACCAGTTTACTTGAGGATGTATTGCCAATAAATCCGATAAAATTTCCCGATGTAGGATAAAAAAGGTTTAAGGGTGCTGGATATTTCTGACTGTTTTTGACATCTGAGTAATAACCAATTGTTTCTAAACTGAGCATCGAAACATTTTTTTCATTACGCTCTCTGCATCTTTTGGCATAAACCAAACTCCCCATATCAGCAGTCCAGAAAAAAGGCGGTTCCTCATTCACAAACTCAACAAAACGCACAGTCTTTTCCGGCTTTTTATCCGCAAACATTCTCGCTAAAGCCAGGACTCCCGCCGCCCCAGTTGCGTTATCATTGGCCCCTGGACTCCCCACCACAGAATCATAATGTGCGCCAATTACAACTATTTCATCGGCCTTTTTTCCCCCTGGAATCTCCACTTCTATGTTATAATAAAATTTATCATCAATTTTATATCCTTGTCGTTCAACTTTATAGCCAACAGCTTGAAAAGATGCTTCGAGAAAGTCAGCGGCTTCTCCAAGTTTTTGATATTGTATAAAGTTGCGCTCTCCGATTTCACCAGAGAGCTTATCCACATCGCGCTGTAAAGCATCTCGGAGCGAGATTTCCTTTGCTGTTAAAGGGGGAATTGTCCCGCTGTAGCTTTTCCCTGGCATGGCAATCATACTCAACCATATCCCACTAATCAGACTAATTAAGATTGTACTAAGGATAGCCAGTCTAGTTAACGTTCTGCGATTCCATAATTCTATTTTTCCCAATAGCATTTATTTTTTATCTTTTGCTATGCTTCAGTAGTAGGGTGCGTCAGTTAGCGTTATTTTTTCAATAATCCAACAACTTTTGACTGACGCACCCTACTAAACTACACATCTGGCAACTTATACTGCCCCACAATCCGCTTAGCATATTCCGGCACATGAGCCTCTAATTTCTCCGGGTAATTGCGCTTCACGTACAGATAATTGCGAGTGAAATGAGAATCAATCGAAAACCGAGCATATTCCAAGCCCTTCGGCCCAATTCTCTCAATAAAAACTCCCATTAACTTCGCCGCCCACATTGGCAAAGTCACTCCTTTTTCATAAGCCGGAATGCTTTGCTGAACGGCTTCTTTTCTGTTTCCCTTAGACATCACCGGCTGAGTATTTAACTGATCCGTTACCAAATCTAACATTTCTTGCCCCGTGTCATTTCGCACTACAATCCACTGCCAACCAAAAGGTGCGCCCATGTAGCCCACAACTAAATCTGCTAAAGAATTGACATAATCAAAACAGCTCAAACAAGAAGGAGCAAAAACATCTTTCAATTCCTTAGTATTCAAGCCAAAAAACGGCACTTTTTCTTCCGAACCATCTTCGTGTTTGAAGTGAACGTTAAAGTCTTGCATAAATTCGTAAGAAACCACTGTTTCAGGAGAGCGGCTAGTCGTATCTAGGAATTTCTGCAACCCCGCGCGGCTGACATTATCCACGCAGGGAGTTCCCAAAACGTAGAGCTTTTCTAAACCGAGTTTTTTCTCGACTGTTCGCAGGGCTTGAATTTGACAGCCGACGCCAATTACTAACAGCCGCTTCATTCCTGATTGTTCAATTTGTTCTAATACTGAAAGATTGGGAGAGAGAGTTGGCTTGTTGACTTTTGCTGCCAGAATTTCTTCGCGATTTCTAGCAATAATCGGCATCGGCTGAAAGCGGTCTTCCTTAGTATTTTGGACGCAAACAACGCCTTCTACAATTCCTTTTTCGAGCATTTCAATGGCAATTGTGCTGACGATTCCCGTCCATTGAGCGCCCTCGATCGGCTCTTTTTTACGAGCCGCCATCATGTTTTGACTGACTCCGAAATACCAATCGTCGGGATTGTCGAGATTGCGCGATCGCCCGTGAATCTCTTCTTCCAGTTCTGCAATATGCTGTGTTAAGAAAGCACAAGATTCCTTGACATAATGGATGTAATATGTATCGCACAAACCGCACTCGCTGCACAGTTCTTTAGCGGGGCGGCGGCTACCCGGTTTGAGGGCTTTGGATTTTTGGTGCTTAGCAGAATCTGTTGCGGTCATCTAAATTACTTATTTTATGCAAATATGGCATTTACGAGAATATCACACCAGTTCGGGTTAATTTCTTTCTTTATTCTTTTTTTTTAGTCCGCAGAGGCGGGCTTTGTTTGTATAGCAGGGAATAAAATTCGCCCGGGATTCGTCGCTCAAACATTAGCATTTATCCTGAAATAGCGAGCGAGCTCAGTAATTATTTAATCAATAAAGCTATGAGATAAATCGTAAAAATGTTTGTTAAAGCAGCCCTCGTGGCTATCATTTGCAATCTCGCAATTTCCTGCTTAGGATTTGCTGTTTTAGTTCGTCCTTTTGCTGCGATGAATCCAACTATTACTACTCTAGAAAAAATGCTGACAGCAACACAAAAGCCTTCTACTTGATTTTTGAACTCCGGGGCTATCGGCAATAAACCGGGTTTATTAGTAATCATCTCTTTAAAGAAGATTTAACGATCGCCCGCAACTAAATTTACAGAGTTTGAGGGTATTCTTCACCACTTTCACAGGGCTGGGCTGGCATTGTCCACCCTAGAAGTTAATGGTAGGGTTGCTAGTTTTGAAGTAGCCTATAGTGTTAGGGTCATTTTGCCAGATAAATCTTTTGTGGTAAGTTCAACCTTCGGATGATTGCCACCGTAGAACACCTCACAAGTGTAACCACTTTCAGAAATCTTAAACAGTAAGCTGTTACTGCCAGATGGTTCTATTTGAACTTTTCCATTAGCTGTGCAGTGTCCTGATTCTAAATTTAACTGTAAGGTATTCGAGGTATCATCACTAAAGGTTAGCTGCTTTAACGCCTTCATTCTCACTACCTGAAGACGACCAATTTGGCGCTGTTCCATGCCCATTGCTACAGTTTTCCAATGACTATCTTCTTCTACTAACTGGTTCGATAGCTGTGATGGTGAGAGAGTAGCATCTACTCGACGATAATCTGGCTCAAGAGCTGGATCGGAAGAGATCGACTTTGGATCTATGTTCCATTTACGAGCATTTTCTGCAAGTTTTTGTTGGGTGATATCGAGCTTGTCACCATCTGTACCCTGCTCGTAAACCTCCTGTTTTTTCTTAGTCGCAATCCAGCGCTCTCGTGCAAATTGTCGAAGCTTAGAGTTAGAGTGGCCTACAAATTCCTCGTAAAACTTTAGGACTTGAACCAATTCACCAATTTTCTCTAGTGCTGTTCCCACCTCCTGTACAGATAAAGCCTGCTGCCAGCTAGAAGCATTACGGACTTGAGCCATAAAATTCACATAACGTTTACGGTCTTCTAAAGCCTCTTCTGGAGTGAGGTCTGAGTAGGCAATTGCACGCACAAGATTAAACCTCAAACTTTCCGTCTCACCAGCATTGGGACAGCGATCTATTGCTTCCGTGGCTTTGATCCACGATTTACGACTGATTAAGTGATCGACCAGATCCTGATACCGCTTCTGCTTTTCTAGGGCTGGTTCAACATATTTTAGCCACTGCGGTTTGACTGGTTTACCTTGTGTTTCCCACTCACTGACGATATGCTGAGCTTTTCCTGCTTTTTCTAGATATTCCAAGCGATCAGGTACAGGAAGAACCTCTGCTTTCGCTAAGTAATATTCATCTTTTTGGGTTGCCTGACAGCGATCCCAGCAGCGGACTGCACTTATGTAGTCTTTGAATCGGTAAAAACAGTTTCCCGCGACTTCAAGCGTACCGAAATACCCTGCTTCATCCAAATCTTCCAGCGTATTCCCAAACTGTCGCCCTTGCTCACTATTATCAAGATTTTTTCCGCCGATCAATTCCTCAATTTGGCTGGCATACTCCTTGACTGCTTCTTGCCAAGGTTTGCTACAGCGATTCTTTTTGAGTCGGTTGCTCTCAAGGGAATCTTTAAGAAACTTAGTAAACTCATCGACTGGCTTAGGGTTTTGAGCCATGAAGTCCGCTATATGACGCTCGACAGGCTTCTTCCCAGGGTTGTTAGCGTACCATTCTTTTAACTCTTGCCAGCACGCTCCGTTCCAGAAGCACTCCCAAGCTTCATCTACCTTCTTCCGCTTAAGGAAAACTTTACCAGCCTCACTAAACTGCTTCTCTAATTTAAGAGCCAAAGCTTTACATTCGTCAGCTTCTAATGTTTTTCCAAGCAAATGGTAAAGCTCTTTGGCATTTCTGAGCAACTCTGGATTTTCCTCTGTCTCTCCCTGCTTCTTCAACCGCTGTGCTTGGATTTCCCGATTGTCTTGATCCAGCACCTCTAGGCTTTCACCCTCGCTGATAGTTCCGAGCAAGTCGGCCCAAACTTCGCGATCCCGCTTCTCCAAGCGTTCTAGAAATTGCTTTAGCTCACCCTCACTGGCACGCTGCCACAGCAACTTATCTCCTGCTTCTGAGTCAATTATAACCAAATCCGACATTGCTCGGCTGCTGGCGACGTAGAGCTTATTAAAGAAGTATTCCAGTTCCACGGAATCATCTCGACCATTATCAAAATTCCATAGCAGTCTCTCACTTTCAGGATATTCTTTCACCAACTCATCACCAAACTTATACAGGATTACCAGTGGAAATTCCAGACCTTTCGCTTTGATAGCACTATACACGTTCTCGGGAGTTTTACCCTCTGTTACTTGGGGAAAAAGTTTCACCAGAACTGGATCGTTTTGGATATATTCGATTTCTCCACCGGCTTCACAAGGCACAATAAATATTGGTCTTTTTTCAATATACCGTTTCAGTTCCGCAGTTAAAAGCTCAGGCTCTCGTATGAACTTTTGAGGTTTAGAAGCGCTGTCTTTCTGCCACGGTGTCTGTGGTTTGAGTTCCGTCAGATCAAATCGTAGGCGACGCCATAGCTGGATTAAATTCGTTACTCGAACAATGGATGCGCTGGATCGGTAGTTGACCTTTAGATCCTTAAAGTTCATGCCCAAATTCAGTTCTCCTGCTGGATCTAGGGTCATAATCACTTCGTTGTAGAATGATGCGCTGACGCTATCCCACCGGAACCCTGTTGGATTTAAGGTCTGAAAAGGATCTCCGGCAAAGGCACAGGGCAAACTAGCCGGACGATGATATCCAAAATCATATTGGGAGAACACAGAAAGCTGCATAATCAGACGCAGTTCCAGCCTGGTAAAGTCCTGTGACTCGTCGCAGAAAATTGCTGTGTAATCTGGACGGTAACACTTGAGTTTGAGAACCTTTTGGATTAAGTCTTGATCGTCCCAGTAGCCAGATTTTTCAGTAAGTCCCTTGTACCAACGTTCCCAAATCGTTTCGTAAATCTTTTGGAAAGTTTCCTCTGATATCGTCCGTTCCTTGCGTGGCACCTCCCGATATATCTCTAGAGTCATGTACTCATCAAGAATGTAACCCTTAATGAAAGTTCTGATTATGTGCCAGCACCGTCCCGCTGAGTAGCTTTTATTGTTAGCTTCAGGCAGCTTGGAATCTTTGTAAAGCAGCCGGAAGTGATTATAAGAAATGTACTTTTCTGGTTGGAATCTGTCGCGCTCTGTCGGTGGTAGTAAGTCCAACAGAAACTTCTGGAATGGCTGAAAAAATGGTTCTATGTCTGGTACGGTATCTGATTCCTTCCTACTTTTCAACATTTGTTCATGGGATTCCAGAATCTTCTGTACAGATTCTTTAGCAACCTTTACTAATCCCTCATTATAGGTTATGAAAAGGGGGTGCGGCTTTTCATAGTATCCCACTTTTTGTTGCTCGCTGTATTTATAATGCCGTTCGCAATATTCTGCAAACAAGTGAAAGAGCATAGTAGATTTGCCACTTCCGGCTCGTCCATTTATGAAGATTGGTAGAGACGGCTGTCCGGGAGTCGAAACTGACTGTAAAATCTTCTCCTCTTCTCCAGAAAGAGATAAGTTTGATTCTTCTTGTTTTTCAATAGATAGCCAGATCTCGAAATCCCAAAGCAGATAGTATCGATAGGAGCGTGGAGCAATACGAGCTAAATCATCCAGCTCTAGTTTACCTAAAGAAATATTAGCATTTCCATCAGAATCACAAAGATTGGTAGCCCTTACTACTTCTGCAATGTTTTCTGGCGATACCTTGTCAGCAAAAGGAGCTAGGAGCAACAAAACTGGTCTGGCTGGTATATCTTCAGTGGCCAGAGTTTCGATTTTGCTAAATAGAACAGATCGCCCTTGACTGTTGCTATACAGTTTTACATGAGGCCAAGCTGTTATTTCCCCCATCTCATCTGGCTTACTGATTTCGCAGATAATACCGTGGTAGCTTTCCCGCCGATCTTTGAATGTCTCCTGGCCAAACCTCCTCATCCATTGTTCGCTTTCATAAATTACCAAGTCATTTGAATCTCTACTCCAACTAGGTAGTTCTAGCCAATTTAGTAGTTCATGTGGGAGAGGTTGGCGTTGGTTCTGTTGTTGGTTTCCCGACTCCTTCTGTCCATTCAGCCAGTCTTGGAGTTCAGCAGGGTTCTCCAGTAAGGGTTCTAGGTACTTTTCGCCAAATCCTTTACGGTTTAGTAAGAATTCTTCGTCATACTCTCTGCCTCCCCTTGGAAAAATATTGAGCAGGCAGAGAATAGGGTCATTATCCACCTTCTCGATTTTGGCCAATAATCTCAAGTTACCTATGTTCCGCTTCCAGTAGGGATGAATTGGATTGAAGCGAATTAGGGCATCTGACTCATCACTAAGTTTCTTAATCTCGGACTCGATACCATACTTTTTGGCGTTGTCCTTACACTGCTGAGTGACATATACATACATAAGTTAGCCTCCTGGTTTAAGTCCGAACAAGTTAGCGCTGCTTTAATTTATTGTCGTTCATAAATCAGCCTTCTGGTTTAACTGTGAACAAGTTAGCGCTGCTTTAATTGATTGTCCTTTATGCTTATGGGACAAACGAATAGCTTTTTGATGATTTTTCTTTCCCAGAGAGTGTTATACCCATAAAAAAAAGTAGAGACGCGATATCGCATCTCTACAAAAATTATCAATAAGGTGCACCGAGTGCACCCTACCAATTAGCGGTTCTGGGGAACAGGAGCACTCGGTGCTCCAGAAAAAGTCGCCTCACCAGTCTTAGCCCGCTTTTTGATCAAGATAGGCTTGACGCTGTTTTCTCCACCAATCGGGGGATCTTCTTGTTGAGCGTAATCCGCGCCCATCCAAGCAGGACGGCTTTGATCGAAAGCCATTTGCAAAGCAGCAGCGGCGATCGCGTGGGAGTCGTACTCCTCGGATAACTGAGACACCAGAGGCAAGAAAGATGCCATCCGTTCGCCAGCCAAAGCTTCGCGAACTTTACCCTGCATCTTTTCCAACTGACGAGCTTCTATTTGCGCCCGTGTCGGAATGTTTCGCACCGTCAAGCTCGATCGAACGTGGCGTTCAATCAAGCGCAGTTTGCGGCGATCGACCGGTTGAATCAGCGTAATCGCCGTTCCTTCGCGACCAGCCCGGCCCGTGCGTCCGATCCGGTGAACGTAGCTTTCCACACTGTCGGGCAAATCGTAGTTAATAACGTGAGTCAAGTGATCCACGTCCAAACCCCGTGCCGCAATATCAGTCGCCACTACCCAGCGCACCTGACATTGGCGGAACCGATGCAGCAAGCGTTCCCGTTGTGCCTGATTCAAATTACCGTGATACTCATCAACGCTGTGACCGGCTGCTTGCAGTTGGCTGGTGAGTTCTGCCGCCGACTGCCGAGTCCGCACAAAAATCAGTGCAGATTCCGGGTCTTCCATTTCTAGGATTGGCTGTAGGGCTCTTGCCTTCGACCAGCCACGGGGAATCATGTACACGCCTTGGCTGATGCGCTTTGGCGTTGCTTTTGGCTGTTCTACGGTGACGTTGACTGGGTTACGCAAATGCCGCGCCACCAGTTTCCGAATGGAAGGTTCCATCGTCGCCGAGAAAAATGCCGTTTGACGTTCTTGTGGTGCTGCATCCAAGATTTTTTCCACATCTTGAATAAAGCCCATGCTCAGCATTTCGTCAGCTTCATCCAAAACCAGCCACTTTACCTTGTCTAGTTTCAGGCTGCCACGGCTGAGCATATCCAATATGCGTCCGGGTGTACCGACAACGACGTGAACGCCGCGCTTCAAACGCTGCATTTGACGATCGATCGATTGACCGCCGTACACTGTCAGAACTTGCAGAGAGCGACCCACTTTTACCGGGCCGTCGCTGCTGATGCCGCTCAAATCACGGATGGCTTCAGTTACTTGCATCGCCAATTCGCGAGTCGGCGTCAGCACCAGTGCTTGCACCGCAGTTACATCTAAATCAATCCGCTCCAAGATGGGCAACGAGAATGCTGCCGTTTTGCCTGTCCCTGTTTGGGCTTGACCCACAACGTCGCGACCTGCTAACAGGTGCGGAATTGCTTGTACTTGGATGGGAGTAGGTTCTGTAAAGCCTAGTGTTTCCAGATGGAGAACGAGTTCTTCCGAAAGACCTAAGCCTTCAAACAATAAATTCATTAATGCTCCTAATAACGAGTCTTAGCCTTCTAAGTTGCCCAACTCGGATGCGGATTTCTGCTCGGCGGCAGGAACTCATAAGAGTTCTTTATGGTGCTGCGCCTGCGCGCACCTTCTTAAATAGCAATCGAGTATAGGGCAGCTCCGTCGATGGTGACTAAATTTACCAATTCGACAGCCGTCTTTGATTTTGTGACATCACCGATACCAACCGCCAGCGGTCGGCTTATGGGCTTCCAACATTCTTAAAATAGGACATTGGACTTCCTTGGAGGTACTTGCAAGCTTTCCCTCTTAGGCATTTTATAGTGAGGATCATGCCAGCCCCACTTCACTACAACATAGTAGTAATAGGTTTGTTGGTTCAGGCGCTATCCCGCAATCCGTCGCCTGCGGGATTGAGCAGGGGATGCAGCGACCGTTACCGCCTATCCATCTCAACACTCTTTCGGGATACCGTTGTGGTGTAGGGCGGACGGCGAAGCAATCTCAAATTCTCCCCGCTTATTTCTGGCTTGTTACTATCATAACTCTTTACATTCAGAAACAAAACATTAAATTCGTTAAAATTTTCCGATCGTTCTGTAGAGATAACCGCACCCCGAGGGGGAGCGTCGATTGCAGCCAGAGGCTAATAAAGGTTTAGAACCCCTTTGCTAGATATCTTTGCACAATATTGTACAAACCGTTACTTTTGCTGCACAATCTGCTAATCCTTTTTGGCTGGTGTCGGGTTTTTGTTCGCCACACCGTCTCAGGCGACAGTTCCAGCAACACTTACACTTGACCCCGCCCAGCACCGGATACAGTGCCACGTCAACTCATGAGGGTCGATCCCACAATTTTAGACAAAAGAAAGATCGATCTCCCAGATGAGTCTGTGCAGTCAATCTAAAATCTAAAATCTAAAATCTAAAATCGACTTGACCGTAGAGGTCGTAGACATCTGCACCAGTAATTTTCACAGATACGATCGATCCCAGTCGCGCTTCTCCTGTCACATAGACGAGTCCATCTACTTCTGGGGAAAACCGAGCGGATCTACCAATCAACTCACCTGTCTCTGGTTGTTCTTGTTCTATCAGGACATCAACTACCTGACCGACAGATTCTTGATTCTTCTTCAATGATATAGGTTGTTGTGCCGCCATTACCGAATTGCGCCGCATTTCCATTATTTCTGCTGGTATTTGCTGGGGCAAGCTGAAGGCTGGGGTTCCTTCTTCTGGCGAAAATACGAAAACTCCTACATGATCGAATTCGTGGCGCTTGACAAATTCCAGCAAGTGTGATGCGTGTTCGTCGGTTTCGCCTGGGAAGCCGACAATAAAAGTTGTCCGCATCACGGCGCCGGGAAGTGCTGCTTTGAGCCGATCGACTATGGCATCATTGATCCCAGCTTGAAAAGGTCGATTCATCGCCCGCAAAATTTCGGGATGGGAATGTTGCAGGGGTAAATCCAAATACGGCAAAACGTTGGGCGTTTCCCGGATTGCCTCGACAACTTGCGGAGTCAAACCTGTAGGATAGGCGTAGTGCATCCGAATCCAAGGCACATCTACTTTACCCAAAGCGCGAAGCAGTTCGGCGAGTTTCGGTTCGCCATAAATATCTTTGCCGTAGTTGGTGGTAATTTGAGAAATTAAGATAATTTCTTTTACCCCTTCCGACGCCAATTGCTGAGCTTCCGCGACGATAGATTCGATCGTCCGCGACCTTTGATTTCCGCGCAAGTGCGGGATAATGCAAAATGCACAGCGATAGTCGCAGCCTTCTGCTATTCGCAGATAAGCGACACCTTCCGATGTCGTGCGGTAGCGGGGAGTAGTTTCGTCAGCGATGTAAGTAGGTTCTGAAGAGACGAGGGAAACTCGATCGCCCTTTTCCACCTGCTGCATAACATTGACGATTTTATGATAGTCGCCCGTGCCGACAATTGCGACTGCTTCCGGCAATTCGTCCAGCAATTCCTGCTGAAAATGCTGTGCCATGCAGCCGGTGATCACTACTTTTTTATTAGCTTCTGCCAATTCTACCAAGGTGCGGACCGACTCTTCTCGCGCAGCTTGGATAAAACTACAAGTATTGACTACAACATAATCAGCTAATTCTTCATTAGAATCCACTTGATAGCCCGCTTGAGCCAGCAAGCCAATCATGTGTTCGGTATCGATGCGATTTTTTTCGCAGCCGAGGTGAGTAAATGCGATCGTTGGCTTCGTTGCCATGCAGTAATAGTTAGTGTTGCGCTATTTTTGAGAACGTTTTATGATATCACACAATTAAAAAAATTGCAATGTGTATGTGGAAGCTCTGGACTGTTGTGGTGTCCGCAGGTGTTGTGTGATATTTGTGCGATCGTGGGCGAGATGAGAATTTTTAGGCTTTGTGCGATCGTACTTTCCCGCTTTTTCGCTGCCAGATTTTGACCCAATTGTCAGGTTTTGGTGTCGTCCGAAGGCTTCGACAATCTTACGCCCTTTGCATAATTTCGACTTGCTAGTTCGGCAAGCCAGCAAGAAAAATCTTCTCTGCTGTTAAGCTCAATTCTGGAAAAGCCAGCGACTCAACAGTCTCGCTTCCCCTAAACTGTTTTACCTGATACTCCCCATCTACTAGCTGGTAAATCGAGAGAGTGGGTTGTTTGGGATTGCCGATAAACTTGCGACCGCCTAAACCAAGATAGTCTACAATCCAGTATTCGGGAATGCCCATTTCTTCATAGTCGGAAGCTTTGAAAAAATAATCATCCCGCCAGTTCGTACTGACCACCTCTACAGCTAGTCGCACCGAAGATCCCATCGTGATGACTGATTCTTTTTTCCAGCGCGGTTCGCTTGCAAGTGCGGTTCGGTCTAGGACAATTACATCTGGTTGGTAGCCTGATTCGTTACGGGAAAGCTTGAGCAAGCAGTCACCAGGGATTGAGTAAGGTAATTGCAGTCGCCTGATTTCAAAATTGATTTCACCGGAGATAAAACCCCTAACATCCGAATGGTCGCCGGTTCCTAAAGGCATTTCAACAATTACTCCATTGTGTAGTTCGTACTTGTGGACAGAGTTCTCTGGATACCAGGCAACGAACTCATCAAACGTGATTGTTTTCGATATGGTTTGGATCATGTTGTGGTTTCCTCTGTCTGGTGATTAGTATGCGGAAAGCTCAAATATTACACAAGGATTACAGGCAACGTTGCCTGTAATCCTTGACATAGGGAGTGAAGTTTGCTAAAATTTTGCGTCCACAAGCTCAAAATACCGATCGCGCTGATCGACTGAATCTGAAATCAGTATCTGGGCGATCGACCGTTGTGAGCGATCGTCCTCAAGAGATCAAATGGGTTCTATAATCTTGATTTTATCGTACTTTTAAATTAGGCTGGAAACACCAAAGATAAATCCAGGGACAATTCGGGAAAACCCGGAATTACAACAGTCTCATCGGGCAGAACAACTCGTTTGGATCGATAATTGAAATCCCCTTGTCTTTTTTGATAAGGTTCGCTGTGCAGTTCCAGTTGATTATCAACCAAATTAAATATCCAATAATTAGAAATGCCAGCTTCCGCATAGAGAGATAACTTAGTTCTCTGGTCATACTTTAAAGTAGAATCAGAAACCTCAATTACCAACAAGATATCCGCAGGCTCCGGGTGAGAAGATAAATAATTATCAGAGCGATTGCGGGCGATAACAACATCAGGTTCTGGTTCGCTATCAGTAGTAAATAAAATAATCGGCTCTTGTACGCGCAAGCGAGCGCGTCTTGCCAATAAAATGACTAACTCCTCAAGTAAAAGACTGTTACAAACAGAGTGAAGCCTACCTTTAGCAACCATATTTATAATTTCTCCGCGAATCAATTCTACTCGGTCATCGGGACCGAAAAATCCCAGTTCTCCCAAACGGTGATATTCTTCGATAGAGAATCTTTTCGCAGTTACAACAGTCATCGCTTTTGTTACCTACAGGTGCTAAAAGTACGCAATTCCATCAAATTTATACCCCCAGACTGCTACCCAGCTTACACTATTTTATCCGATGATACATCAGGGGCGATCGCCCGACAGCACTTGAACAGCAGCAGACGCAGGTAATGGATCGTCAATCGATTTTAGATTTTAGATTTTAGATTTTAGATTTTAGAATTGACTTGCGCGAGATAAATGCGGGGGCTGGAGGATTTTAGATTTTAGATTTTGGATTGATTCCACGGATAAATGCGGGGGCTTGTACCACCTTTGAAATTCTTGGTCAGAATTTCCGCCCCAAGCATGAACTTGAGGCATCCAAGTACCCATTTCCAATGGGCAAGATATTGGTCTAATTTGTCGATCGGCCCACACCAGTGAAACTTTTACCTTGGGGGCGGGCATAATCACCAGCCCACAAGAGTCTTAAGATTTTTCCCGATGCAAATCTTGATGTTTTTTGAGCTTAAAAATACTGCTAGCCGAACTTACGAGGGGATTTGATCCGACGATACATCGGGGGCTAGCGACAGATTTCCTTCGCCCGAAAGCACTTGAGCAGCAGATCCTGTAGCTAATCGATGATCGTAAGAGTGTGTTCCCAAACCCTTAACTTGGCGCATCAAAGTGCCCATTTCCAAAGCACTCATCGCATAATTCCAGCCCAAATTGCTTTTAATTCCAGCCCTTTCCAAAGCTTGCTGCATCGTGTCAGTCGTCACCACCCCAAAAATCACCGGCACCCCTGTCTGAAAAGCAGCAGCAGCAATTCCCTTAGCAACCTCACCAGCTACAAAATCGAAATGAGGAGTTTGGCCCCGAATTACCGCACCCAGACAAATTACCGCATCGTAGCGGTGAGAAAGAGCAGCTTGGCGGGCCACCAAAGGAATCTCAAAACTTCCTGGAACCCAAAAAAAGTCCACCTGAGAGCCATGAGGATTAATATCAACCCCGTGGCGTTTCAAACAATCTTGACATCCCTCCAAAAGTTTGTTGACAACCAAATCGTTAAAACGACCGATGACAATAGCAAATCGCAAAGATTCGGTGTGAGTAAAAGTTCCCTCGAAAACAGTCATAGTGTTCTAGTTTAGATTTTAGGTTTTAGGTTTTAGAGTTTTGTTTGTGAGAAGGCAAAAGTCAGAAAGCAGCAGCATCTCATCTGAATCTCAAGTACAAAAACATACAGGGTCGCGCGGTGTGGAAAATTCCTAGCTTCTGCCGAATGCCTTTCAATCGCTGGTGAATGCCTTCATCCTTCTATCTTTTACCTTCTTTATTAGATAGAGTTGGGTGAAATTAAACGACTAAAAAGTTCAATACACCCACTGCAATAACCAGCAAAAACCAGAGACCCGATCCGACATAAATCAGGGATTTAGACTGATTCCAGTTTTGGGGAGAGGCATAAGCAACCGGGACGCCAACGACCATCACAAAAGACAGCAGTACCAGAGCCAGTAAAACCACTTGAAACAGAATTGATAACATCTTTTCTCCTTTCGATATAACCGTGCGTTGAGCAGAAATAGTTTCCCAGAACCGGAAAAAATCTTCCAAATTCTAGTTTTTGACAGTTTCCCGATAGTCGATCGAGAGATTGTCGGTTGATTGATAAGAAAGAACCCGTGCAAATTCGGGCGTTGCGCGAACAGGCGTCAGCGGCTTTTGAGATTTTTATCAATTTTATCATTGTTCGTTACAGCACAGAAAACTGGATTCGATACTGGCTGAAGGTTAAGTTACAGTGCGATCGCCCGGTGTCAGAGCCCGAGAAATTGCTACTCTGTGAGTGAGAGATGCGGGATTTTCGGCTATGGACTTAGTTTTGTGCCACACAACAGCAGATTTTGACGCCTTGGGGGCGGCGGTGGGACTTTGCGTGCTGCGCCCCGGTAGCAGGATCGTATTGACGGGCGGGTGTCATCCGACAGTGCGGGATTTTTTGGCGCTACACCGCGACGAGTACCCACTGATTGAACGCCGATCGGTCAATCCGCAACGAATTCGATCGATTACTATAGTTGATACCTCCCAGCGCGATCGTTTGGGAAAAGCCGCCGAGTGGCTGGATTTGCCACAAGTGAGCGAAATTGCTGTTTTCGACCACCACCTAGAGGCCCATTCAGACATCCCCGCTACTGTTACGCAGATCGAAGCAGTCGGAGCCAGCACGACATTAATTGTTGAAAAGCTCAAAAATCAAGCAGAAAAGAGCGACATACCCTTCCGCCTTCTGCCTTCGGAAGCAACAGTAATGGCCCTCGGCATCCACGTCGATACAGGTTCCCTTACCTTTGAGGGCGCAACTGCACGAGATGCAATAGCTTTGGCCTGGTTGATGGAACAGGGAGCGAGTTTGGGGGTAATCGCTGAATATGTAGAACCCGGTTTGTCTCCTCAATTGCAAGATTTGCTGAGAGAAGCGCTGAATAATTTGCGATCGGAAACTTTGCACGGTTACAGCGTCGCCTGGGTGCTCCTGTCTACTGAAGCTTACGTTCCCGGACTTTCTTCTCTGGCTTCTCGCTTGCTCGATTTAACTGAAACCGATGCTCTGCTGTTAGGCAATGTTTATAAATTTGGCGAAAACGAAAACAACCGCAACATCGATCCCGAATCGCCAGTTTCCAATCGATTAACTATTATCGGTCGATCGCGCATTGAAGGCACAAACCTCAGCGAATTGTTCAAACCCCTCGGCGGCGGAGGCCACGCCCGCGCTGCTTCCCTCGCCACCCGCGATGTTGACGCCCTGCTGACTTTAAATCAGTTAGCTGACGAACTCAAAACTCAAATTCCCCACCCTCCGACAGCCCGCGAATTAATGTCGTCTCCAGTGCGGAGTATTCGCCCGGAAACATCGGTCGGGGAAGCTCACCGTATCCTCCTACGTTACGGACATTCGGGGCTTTCTGTGGTCGATGCGGGCGATCGACTCGCCGGCATTATCTCGCGCCGCGACATTGACATTGCTCTGCACCACGGTTTCAGTCACGCCCCGGTGAAGGGTTACATGACTCCGCAGCTAAAAACGATCGCCCCAGATACCTTGCTGCCGGAAATTGAATCTTTAATGGTGACATACGATATCGGCCGCTTGCCAGTTTTGGAAAACGGTCAACTGGTGGGAATTGTTACCCGGACTGATGTGTTGCGGGAATTGCACCAGCAAAAAGCGCGAGACAGGGGAAGCAATGCAGAATTGTCTTATTGTGCCGTACCCGAATCGGTTGAGCAGTTGTTGCGATCGCGCATCAGTCCCGAATTATGGCAGTTATTGTCGATCGCCGCCAATATTGCCCAAAATCGCGGCTGGCAACTTTATATTGTGGGTGGAGCAGTCCGGGATTTACTCTTAGCCACGGATGATACACTGGCGCTAACAGATATTGATTTGGTTGTGGATGGAAAGTGCGGTTCCGACGATTCCGGTGCTGGTGTCGAGTTAGCTTCCTCGCTGCAAAAACTTTACCCCGAATCGCGTTTGGACGTTCACGGTCAATTTCAAACCGCCGCGCTTTTGTGGCACAAAGACTCTGCTTTCGGCTCGCTGTGGGTGGATATCGCTACGGCTCGCACTGAATTTTATCCTTATCCGGCTGCAAATCCTGAAGTTGAAGCGAGTTCAATTCGCCAAGATTTGTACCGCAGGGATTTTACAATTAATGCGCTGGCTGTGCGGTTGGGTGTTCCTCGCAGCGGCGAATTGTTAGATTTTTTTTGCGGTTTGCTGGACTTGGAATCGAAGCAAATTCGAGTTTTGCACGCCAATAGTTTTATCGAAGATCCGACGCGAATTTATCGCGCTGTGAGGTTTGCGGTGCGCTTGGGGTTTGAAATTGAGCCGCAGACGGAAGGATACATCCGCAACGCTTTGGCCAGCGGGATTTATTACCGAATTCAGGGGGAAAACGGTCGAGCTCCGGCTTTGGAAACTCGGCTTAAAAGTGAATTGAAATACATTTTGCAAGCTCCTTACTGGAAAGTTGCTTTGCAAATGTTGGGAGATTTGCAGGCTTTGCGCTGCATTCATCCTAGTTTGGAGTTGGATCGGGAGTTGTGGCGGCAACTGCGTTTGCTCGATCGGTGTTTGAATGGAAGGAAGAAGGAAGGTTCGGCAACGGATTATGTAACGGATGTAACGGATGTAACGGATAGAAGGAAGAAGGAAAAAGGAAGAAGGAAGGAGGAAAAAGGAAGAAGGAAGGAGGAAGAAGGAAGAAGGAAGGAGGAAGAAGGAAGAAGGAAGGAGGAAGAAGGAAGAAGGAAGGAGGAAGAAGGAAGAGACAATGCCCTATTCCCCATTCCCCATTCCCCATTCCCCATTATCAATATTCCTGATTGGCAGATGCGGCTGGAAGTTTTAATCGCTTATTTAGCACCGGAATATCGCGGCAAGGTGGCTGCAAATCTTCAGTTACCTGCTGACAGCATTAAGCGGTTGGAAGTTTTGGAAGCCGGAAAGAACCAGTTAGCAGAGAATTTGCCGAAGTGTGAGTTGCCGAGTCAATTGGTGCTGCTGTTGAGAAATTATGAGTTGCCGGTGTTAATTGCGATCGCCCTACAAAGTCCGCGAAGTGCACGCCGCCAAATCTGGGAATATCTCACGAAATGGGCGAATGTTGAGCCGCCTTTGAATGGCAACGATTTGAAGGCTTTGGGTTATAAGCCGGGGCCTGGGTTTAAACGAATGTTGGATGATTTGTTGGCGGCGAAGTTGGATGGCAATTTGGGCGATCGGGCTGCTGCTATCTCTTTCTTAGCAGAACGTTATCCTCAAGCTTAGTAAGGTGCGTCAGCAGCGGGTTATTGTTGATATAATAGATTAGCTAATTGCTGACGTACTCTACTAAAATTTAAGTTTTCAATCCTAAACAGCCTAACCAGGCGATCGCACATTATTGATATTTCTAGAATTAAGGTGAAAAAACATCACGATCCTGCTTTAATCGCAATTGTCTTTTACAAAACATTTGTGGCTTCGCTCTTGACAGTAACTTCGATTGCTTTGCTTTTTGCATTAAAAAATCATCAAGTCTTAGAAGAGTTTTCGCAATCTTATTTGTTAGAAAGCAAGCTAAAGATTATTGAATTCCTCATAGAAAAAATTCTAATTCTTAAGCCGAAAAACTTACTGCTTAGCGGACTTGCCGCAGCACTTTATGCGGCCTTAACTGCTGTTGAAGCCGTTGGTTTGTGGTACGAAAAAGACTGGGCAACAATCTTAGTTTTAGTGCTGGTAAGCATCAGTATACCCCCTGAAATATATGAATTAGTTCACGGGGTCACGGTACTTAAGTTAGCGGTATTTATCACAAATGTAGCCATCTTATGGTATTTGCTCCACCATTGGCCAAAGCATGGTAAAGGAGCTTAAAGTTTTGATTATTCAGAGGAAACTCACTGGATTTTATAAATGTCAGCCTTTTCCATTTTAATTTCATAAAACGGGTGCTCAGTCAAATAAAAACCTCAATCTTTACAAAAATTTTGTGATTGTAAAGATTCGATAAAGCTACGAGGGGTTATACCCCCTATGAGTTATACTGACATATATATAGATGCACCCTGATGGCTTTCCCGTTCCACAAGAGCGGGATTTTTATTGGAAAAATATTGTATTAAGTTTTAAGACACCTGATAGAGATAGAATTGGTGGAACATTTTCCTAAAACGATCGCCAGATGCAAAAATAGCACAGCTAAAGCAAAAATGATGGTTCGGAGCGATCGAACATCCGCCCTAACTCCGCGAAATAACCCAAAGGCTTTAGGATACTTTGGGAACCGGCATCAACTGAAGATGAACTTAGCCTCAGCAATAGCCCTGTAACAGGGTGAAGACACCATTGCAACTTTAGGCAGATGAGGGTTCGGCATCACTTACCCAGCTACCCACATTTATTTAAACAGAGATGTTACACCATTTTCAATTACTTGTTTAGGAACAACAGGCAAGCTGCCTGTTCCACAATAAAATTCATCTCTTGTGGAACAGGCATCTTGCCTGTTCTTGAAAATGGTGCAAGATGTAAGTTTAAACAGAGATGTTGCACCATTGTGAGTTATAAAATAATTAAAAACCCGGTTTCTTCTTAAAGAAATCGGGTTGTAGAAATCAATTGTGAGGCGCGATTTGCTGTCTAAACTATTCGGAAAATAAAAGGGTAGCGGTAAGGTTGGTTAGGATTTTGCAAAACCTGGAGGATAGCCATTATTGTCAGTCCCCAGTGCAGCAGATAACCTAGGGGCACTAAGATAAAACCAGCAAGACCGAAAGTGACGACAGTTAACACCACAATCACGGTGCTGTACACCCATACATTAAGGTGAAAATTGATGGCTTCTGTAGCGTTTTCTTTGACAACGGGGTCATCTGATACTAACAATACAGCGATCGGAGCTCCGATCGAGAACAGTAACGTGCTGAAAAAAATCGCCCCGTGGCACACCAGTGATAGCAGCTTCCGCTTGTCGGAGTCGTACATATTACTTTTCTTCCTTGACTTTACTGATAATTTTACCTTTAATAGCAACTGTAGCACAGGCTATAATGGCGATCGGGTGATGATTCCCCTACCTAATTTGTGATGACAACAGAACTCGAAACTGAACTGCTAACTGCTGTTGAGCGCCGGCGCAACTTTGCTATTATCTCGCACCCCGACGCGGGTAAAACTACTTTGACAGAAAAGCTGCTGCTGTACGGAGGTGCAATTCACGAAGCAGGTTCTGTGAAAGCGCGGCGGGCTCAGCGACACGCTACATCTGACTGGATGGCGATGGAACAGCAGCGGGGAATTTCTATTACTTCTACTGTTTTGCAGTTTGAGTATAAAAAATATCACATTAATCTGCTCGATACTCCGGGACACCAAGATTTTAGCGAAGATACTTATCGAACTCTGGCGGCGGCTGACAATGCGGTGATGCTTGAGGATGCTGCTAAGGGTTTGGAACCGCAAACTCGGAAGTTATTTGAAGTTTGTAAGCTGCGAAGTTTGCCTATTTTTACTTTCTTTAATAAGCTCGATCGCCCTAGCAGAGAACCTTTGGATTTGTTGGACGAAATTGAGAAGGAATTGGGGTTGCAGACTTATCCGGTAAATTGGCCGATAGGTACGGGCGATCGCTTTAAAGGTGTTTTCGATCGCAGAGGGCGCAAAATTCACTTATTCGAGCGGACTCAACACGGTTCTCGCGCTGCTGTTGATACCGTCATCGAATTGGGCGATCCGCGCATTGAAGATTTGTTGGAACAAGACCTTTACTATCAGCTCAAAGAAGAATTAGAACTGCTGGATGAGTTGGGAACTGAACTCGATTTAGATTTAGTTCGGGCTGGAAAAATGACACCAGTTTTCTTTGGCAGCGCGATGAGCAATTTTGGGGTAGAACTGTTTTTAGATGCGTTTTTAGATTACGCTATGAAGCCGATCGCCCGCAAGAGCAGCGCCGGAGACTTGCCGCCAACTTATGAAGACTTTACCGGGTTTGTGTTTAAGTTGCAAGCGAATATGGACCCGCGACACCGCGATCGCGTTGCCTTTATTCGGGTTTGTACGGGCAAGTTTGAAAAGGACATGAACGTGACTCACGCTCGCAGTGGTAAAACGGTGCGTTTGTCAAGGCCTCAAAAGTTATTTGCTCAGGATCGCGAGTCGATCGAGGTTGCGTATCCGGGGGATGTGATCGGTTTGAACAATCCGGGGGTATTTGCGATCGGGGATACTATTTACACCGGGCAAAAACTGGAATATGAAGGGATACCCTGTTTTTCTCCTGAACTTTTTGCTTTTTTGAGAAATCCCAATCCTTCTAAGTTTAAGCAGTTCCGCAAAGGCGTTTCTGAGTTGCAGGAAGAAGGCGCAGTGCAAATTATGTACTCGGTTGATGAGTCGAAACGCGAGCCAATTTTGGCTGCTGTCGGACAGTTGCAATTTGAGGTCGTGCAGTTCAGAATGCAGTCGGAATATAATGTGGAAACGACGATCGATATGTTGCCTTACAGTGTAGCTCGTTGGGTTGACGGCGGTTGGGATGCGCTGGAAAAAGTTGGGCGGCTGTTTAATACGGTGACGGTGAAAGATACTTGGGGAAGGCCGGTTTTGCTGTTTAGAAATGAGTGGAATTGCCGCCAGGTGGAAGGGGAGCATCCTGTGTTGAAGTTAAATGCGATCGCTCCTGTGGTTTCTGGTTTGGCTGTTAGCGAGGAGTGAGATTACCGCAGGTAAAGGACACAACATTGTTGTGTCCATAAAAATGATATTTATTCGCCTTAAATACGCCGGATATAAGAAGTTACAATCACGGCTCTAACAGTTTTTGTAAGATGGTGTAAATGTCTTTTTTGTCACCATCTTTACGTCTCCCTAATCCCACGACAACAACTAGAACTCGATCTTGTTCGACTTGATAAACTATACGATAGCGCTGTCCAACAGCTCGGATGCTGCGAAATCCTGATAGGTTATCTACAAGGGCTTTGCCTTGCTTTTGTGGTTCAAATTTTAGTTGATCGATGCGATCGCGCAATTTTTCCTGTTCTCGTCGATCTTTGACTGCCTCCAACATTTCCAGTGCCAGTCGCGTAAGCTGGATCTCATATTCGATCGCATTTTCTTCGTGATTCATAGTCCCAATTTTGCTTTGGCATTTTCCCAGGAAATAGTTTCGCCTTGGCGGGCTTGGGTGATGCTTTGGCGCAATTTGGTAACGAATTCTGTATCGGTGAGAATATCTAAGGTTTCTAACAGTTCAGTCAAATGCGTGTAGCTCATTGCAGCCATAACGGGAACGCCATCTTGAGTGATGATGATAGGCTCATTGATAAGTTCTTGGGGTAGGTTTGGAAGCTGCTGCTGTGCTTGGGCAATGGTGAGTCGTTTGGACATGGTTGTACTAAAGCAACATTACTTTTAATTTAGCATTTCGGCCCAACTAACTGGTTTCCAGCCGCTGACGCTGGTAACGAGTAAATCCAAAATCTAAGATCCAAAATCTAAAATCTAAAATCGGTTGACGGCGGCCCCCCTCTGCGGCTACGCTTTGAAGTGAGAGGTTGCTTGCTTGTAGAGGAGGCAGCCCGCGTCGCCCAAAAATCTAGTTGCA
>NZ_JAUBTK010000101.1:0-24389 GCF_036702455.1 Microcoleus sp. D2_18a_D3 | reverse complement strand
TGTGGTAACACAGGCATCGACTCTAATTGTAGGAGAGATGGTAGGGGACACTCTGCCATCGACTCTCTAACTGTATCTGAGATGTTGCACCATTCTCAATTACTTGTTTAGGAACAGGCTTTTCGGCCTGTTCCACAAGAAAATTCACTCTTTGTGGAACAGGCCGAAAAGCCTGTTCTTGAGAATGGTACAACCTCTCAGTTGTATCGGAATTATTAAACCCCTCTTGACGCAGAGGATACAGAGAAAGGGAAGAAAGAGATGAATAATTCCGATACCAATGGAGTTGAGAGAAAAAGCAAAACTCCGCAGTTATCGGTTCGCGTGTTCTGCCAATAAAGCCTTCGCTCTCGGCTTGTAAATCAGATAGAACAGCGATTCTATGTAGCGGAGCATATCTTCGCGGTTTTCCTTGGACGAGTAGTTCCAGAAACCGTAAGTCCGCGCCAGCGTCAGCAGCTTGGTAGTGTGAATTTTCCAGGTATACGTGCTGTAAACTCGGTCAATTCCTCGCGTTGAAATTTCATACCAATAGTTGGGATTGTGTTCGCATTTCGATAAAAAATCGAGAATTCTTTGGGCAGTCTCCGGGTGGTTAGTCGGGTTGATATAAAACCCATTTACGCCATCTTGAATGATTTCCAGCGGGCCGCCAAACTGCGTCCCGAAAGTGGGAATCCCGGTAATCATTGCTTCGAGAATTGTCAAGCCGAAAGCTTCAAATAAGGCTGGCTGAACAAATATACCTTGGGTGTCGGCGATTACCCGGTAGATTTCGCCGGACAGGCTTTTGGAAAGCCTCACTCCCAACCAGCGAATTTTACCGTGAAGGTTGTATTGGTCGATAATTGCGTAGAGCTTTTTAATTTCTTCTGCTTCTTCGTAGTCTTCGGTTTCTTCGACCCGCAACTTGCCAGCTACTAGAATTAAGTTGCATTTTTCTTGCAGTTCCTGGCTTTTTCCAAACAATTCTGCTAAGCCTGTCAGGTTTTTAATGCGATCGAGCCGGGCCATCGAAAATAAAGGGCGCTTTTGCGGGTCATCGAGTTTGCCAAAGACTTGTTCCGGGTCTTCTAGAGTAAACAGCAGTTCGTTGAGCCGATCGCGATCGCCTTGCACCCGGTCTTCTATCCGCGTGTAGGGAAAGTACACACTTTCGTTAACTCCCGGCGGCACGACGTTGAATTTAGGGCTGAACAGTTCAATCCCGTTCACAACGTGGTACAAATCCGGCATGGTAAAACAATGGTAAGATTCGTACTGACCGACACTATCGGGTTGTCCCACAATCTCTTGATAGGTGCTGCTGACAATACAACTAGCTGCATTCATAGCAATTATATCGGCAGTAAATTGCAGCGAAAAATGGTACTTGTCCTCTGATTCTTGCCAGTAAAGATTGCTGAACAAATATTTAGATTTTTCCAGCGCATGGGCAATATTGCACTGAGTAGTTTTGAGTTTGCGAGACAGCAAAAACGCTACCAAGTTGCCGTCGGAATAGTTGCCGACAATTAAATCGGGTTTGCCCTGAAACTCAGCCAGCAGTTCTTTTTCTGCATCGATCGCGTAAGTTTCCAAATAAGGCCAAATCTCGAATCTCGAAATCCAATTTTGAGTCAGTTTGGGATTGAACTCCCGGAAGGGAACCCGCAAAATCCAAGCATTTTCAGTGCCGTGAACTTTTTCCAAACGTTGGTTGCAGCGCGTGCCGTCGCTGTTAGGAATTAACCGGGTGAGAATAATTACTTTAGGTTTGACTCCTAAACTATCGAGACCGGCAAGATGAATGTCTTCTTGCAGTTGTTTCTCTAAACTCTTGGCTTGATCGAGGACATAAACTACCTGACCTCCCGTATCCGGTCGCCCCAAAACTCCTTCTTGGCCGAACCAGCCGTGAGGAGAAACTAGGACGATTTTGAAAATCATCGGGATGCGAGAAATAAATGCTTCTAGGGTTTGCGGATCGGGGGAATCAATTAATTCGTCAAGAATTCCTAGGGTTTCATGCACGCGGGCGGCAGTATTTCCCCAACCTGTCTCGAAACCCATCATTTGCAAAACCAGTCGAAATCTCTCGTAGGGTTCTTCTTCAGAAAGATCGCCGACAAAGGTGAGGGCTTTTTTGATTTGTTCTGAAAGTTGTTCTTGGGATTTTATGCGATCGTTAATTAGTAATTGTACGCCGTTGTAGCGGTGAATCCGCAAGAAATTAAATAGAGTTTCCTGCCATTGTCTGGGGTCTTGAAACAGTTTGCTGGACAGGTAGCGGTTGAGGAATTGCACTCCTTTGCCGATGTTCTTGGGGTCGCGAATTGTGGGGGAATAATCGTAAAAAGGGCCGAAATCTAGTTCGAGAATGTCGCCTTCTTGGGGATGAAAGTGGTTGACGAAGCGATCGCGCACATCGAGCAATTCTTGCACTGTCATCTGCTCAACAGTCAAGTCGTCTGCAACTCGCACTATTTCCATTGTAGCAATTTTTGGTCGCAGCAGGACGCAAAGGCTGCCATCTTCGAGAAGAATTTCCTGAACGTAGTAAATCAGTTTGCTTAAAAGAGAAGATTGATGAAACTGTTCGGGCTTTTCGTATTTGGTGCAGTAGGTGGCAAAAGCGTTAACTATGTCGTTTCGCAGTAAATATTTGTTTCCTAAAGCGCGTAAATCGCTGACAAACTGACGCAAGTCGGTTTTTTCGTCGCTGGCGATAACAGCCTGAAAGAGTTCAGACATACATACTCCCTTATGTAAGACTTTTGATTTCCGCTGTGAAATTAGGCGATACTCAAACAGTATCGCCCGTTTTTTAAGCGGCTACTTTTTTTGTAATTTTAAAGTCTGCAAAGTGAAGTTGCTATCCCTCAAATGACATAAAACTCCCCGTATTTATGGCGAATGTAACGGATAAAGGGATCGATAGTTAAAGGTGAACCTGTAACGCGATCAAGCAATTCGACAGCAGTGTATTTGCGGCCGTGCTGGTAGATGTTTTGTTTGAGCCAGTTGTGGAGTACGCTAAAATTGCCCCGTTCTATTTCTACGGGAATTTCAGGATTGATTTTTACTGCTGTTTCGTAGAATTGGGCGCTCATCAAGTTGCCGAGGGTGTAACCTTGGAACATTCCGCCGATCGTACCAACATACCAGTGAACATCTTGCATCGCGCCTTCGCTGTCGGTGGAGGGGACAACGCCGAGGTCGGTTTTATAGCGTTCGTTCCAGGCTTCGGGGAGGTCTCGCACTGCTAGTTTTCCCTCTACCATTGCCAATTCTAGGTCAAAGCGGATGGCGACGTGGAGGTTGTAGGTTACTTCGTCGGCGTCGGTGCGGATGAGCGATCGCGAGACTTTGTTAATTGCCCGGTAAAATGCGTCAGTGGATACGTGTCCCAACTGTCGCAAAAATACGCCTTGGAGTTGCGGGTAGAAACATTCCCAAAAACCGCGGCTGCGCCCGACCAGATTTTCCCAAAGTCGCGATTGACTTTCGTGCACGCCGGAGGAAATGCCGCCTGCCAGAAGCGTCCCTTCAAATTCCGGGGAATTTCCGAGTTCATAGAGGGCGTGTCCGGCTTCGTGGATGCTGCTGAAGAGTGCTTGATCCAAGTGGTCTTCATAGACGCGGGTGGTAATTCGCACGTCGTCTATGGAGAAGTTGGTCATGAACGGGTGCAGGGTGGTGTCTTGCCGTCCCCGTTGGAAGTCGAACCCCATGCGTTCTACAACTTTGCGAGTGAATTCTAGTTGTTGGAATTCGGGGAAGTCTTGGTGTAAGCAGGAGTCGTCGGCGGGAGGTTGCGAGGTGATTGCTTCGACTATCGGCACTAATTCTTGACGCAGTTGGGCGAAAAGCGGGCGCAGCAGGGATACTTTCATGCCGTAGTCGCTACGATCGATCAAAGGATCGGCGATGTGTTCGTATCCGGGGAAAAACTCGGCGTACTGCCTGCTTAATTCTAGGGTTTTTTCGAGATAGGGTTCAACGGCTGCGAAGTTGTTGGCTGCCCTGGCCGCGGCCCAAGCTTCGTAGCAGTCGGCTTGGTGGCGGCAGAGTGCGGACATGAAGGTTGCGGGAACTCTGGCGGCGCGATCGTAGTCTCTGCGGGCTATGCGGATCAGGCTGGCTGCGGTGGAGTCGTAGGGGAGGGTTTGTTCGTAGAAACGCAAGTCTTCTAGAAGTTCACCAATTTTTGGATCGGTAAATTTTTCGTGGGATATTTGTTTGAGAGTAGCCAACTGGCGGCCTCTGGCAGTTGCACCTTTGGGGGGCATATAAGTTGATTGATCCCAATGCAGCAACGACGAGGCTGATTCGATGTCGGTAACTTCTCTGAGATGGGCTGCCAGTTGAGCGAATTTTGCTTGAGTTTTATCTAGGGTTTGCATGATTGGGGTTTATGGTGCTGTTTTGCCTACAAAGGTTGCAGTGCGGCATCCGTATCCATCAATCATAGCTACCCTGAAATCAAGCTAAAAACCGCACTTCTTCCCGTATTGTAAGCAATTTAGAGTCATTTTTGCACAATTTCCGGTATTTCTGCGGATTGAGTTCGATCGCCTTGGATAAGTTTTCGATCGCCAGCCGGATGCTGCTTGCTACAAGTTCCTGGCTGTTTGTGAGCTCGCCTGCTTCTTTTTCTAGGGCGTAAAGGCAAGCTTTTTGATAGTACAGGTTGGGATCGTCGGGTTTGAGTGCGATGATTTTATCGTAGGAGGCGATCGCTTCGCTAAATCGTTGAATTTTTTTGAGGGCGACGGCGCGGTTGTACCAGGCTTCGGTGTTGTCTGGCTGCAATTCTAGGGTTTTGTCCCAAGAGGCTATTGCTTCTTCAAAGCGTTGTAAGTTGGCGAAGGCTAAGCCACGGTTGTAAAAGGTTTCGCTGTCGTTTGGCTTGAGTGTGAGGGCTTTGTCCCAGGATGCGATCGCTGCTTCAAATTGTCCCATTTGGGCGATCGCCCTGCCCCGTTTGTTCCAGGCTTCGGCGGAATTCGGCCGCAGTTGCAGGGTTTTGTCGTAGGAGGCGACGGCTTCCGGGTAGAGTTTTTCATCGGCTAGGGCTAAGCCGCGGTTGTACCAGGCTTGATGCAAGTTTGGTTTGAGTTCGATCGCTTTATCGTAAGAAGTTATCGCGGCTGTATTTTGGTCTGATTTTCTCAGGGCAAATGCTTTGTTGTACCAAGCTTCGCAGTAGTCTGGTTTGATGGCTATAGCTTTCTCGTAGGAGGCGATCGCTTCTGATAATTTCTCTAAGCTGACGAGGGTGTTGCCGCGGTTCGTCCAAGCTTCGGGGTAGCTGGGGTTGAGTTCGATCGCCTTTTCGTAGGATGCGATCGCTTCTGAGAGTCTGTTGAGCTTCCGCAAAACGTTGGCCCGATTATACCACGCTTCGGGATTGTTTGGTTTGATGTGTAGGGATTGGTTGTAGGCTGCGATCGCTTCTTCTAGCTGCCCCAATTTTTTGAGGGCTACGCCTTGGTTGTACCACGCTTCATAAAATTTTGGTTCAAGTTTGATCGCTTCTTCCCAAGATTCGATCGCAGCTTGGAATCGTCCCATTGCTTCTAGGGCGTTGCCGCGTTCGTACAATGTTTGAGCCTTTTGGGTGTTGACTGCTATGGATTTTTCCCCTGAGTCGATCGGCTTTTCTATGCTGGCTAATTTTTGCAAGGGGTTTCACCTCTTTATTTTCGGTCTAATTGATTCTTTTCTTTTTTATATGCGATCTTTTTCGCCTTTGAGTGCTTTCGATCGCGAGTCTTTGGTTATTTATGGCAATTTTACAGGAATTTGGGGACTTTTTCAATTTTTTTCATTATAATTCTAGAGCTGGGATTTGTAGGTATAGATTAATACTATTTTTTTATATGACTGCGTAGAAAAGAGGAAAGGGCGATCGTACTGAGGTGTGACAAACCTCATCCAAGATATAACATGACTTACATATCCAGCCTATTTGTAGTGCATTGCGGCCCCTATTGCTACGGGTAGTGTAAAAATTTAAAAGTTGCGTAAGTCCTGATATAAGTTTCACCTATCGGCGATCACTGACTTAGCAAATTGTAAAGCTTTTCAGCAATTTGAGCCTGTGTATCTGATGATAATTCACCTAACTCACGCTGAACAACCACTGTAGAAACAGTTACCAGTTGATGCAGCCTGATAGTAGATGGCACCCGCAGCCCCGAAGCCTGAAAGTCGGGATGAGAAGCTTCTAATACGATATCTGTTTCCAGTAGATTTGTGGGCAAGCGACTTGTAATATAAGCAAGAATAACATGGCGTCGCGCTCCCAAAGGGTAAGTCAAACAAGCTGCTGGACGCAGTTTGTTTGCCGATAAATCGTCATAGGGAAACGGTAGTAGGAAAATCTTACCCTTGGTCATGGAATGGTTTACCGTCAGCTATGGTATAAATGTCTTCTTCTGAGTCCTGGATCGAACCAAACTTAGGCTCGCTTGCTACTGTTTTAATCCATTCAGGGTCGTGAAAGGGCAAGCCATCAGCTAAAGTGTAGATGTCTTCTGCTGAGTCTCTTAGGGAATCAAATGCTGGATTTGCGATCGCAGCTTTTAGCCATTCATATTCTTCGAGTTTTGCTTTGTTAATTAGGGCGGCTTCTAGTGCTTCTAGTCGCTTCAGATCGGCATAAGTAATGATAGCAGCGATCGCCCTTCCTTCCTGTTCTATGACAATTCGTTCTCCAGTATCCTCGACATGGGCGATGAGTTCGGGAAATTTGTAATTGGTTAGATTAACATTTAGTTGAGTCATCTTTTAACTCGCTATTAATTATCCTATTATATCGTGTCCATTAGCTTCGTTGAAAAGTGTTTGTGATGCTGTAGGGGCGGGTTTTACCAACAAGAATCGCCTCAAACCGACAATCTCATAAACCCGCCCCGCCCAAGGGCAAATCCCTATTCGTGAATCAAGGCTTGAAACCGAGTATGCGATCGAATGCTGTCAATATCCGAGTCAGCTTTTGCCATTTCTCGGTATTTGTCAGGATTCAGATTGAGGATTTGCTGCAAGTTTTGAATAGATAAGTTAACGGAAATAATCGCCTCTTCCAACCTGCCCATATTACCGAGTAGAATGCCCCGATTGTACCAGGCTTCGTGGTCGTATGGTTTGATTTCTAAGGCTTTATCATAAGAGGCGATCGCATCTTCCAACCTTCCTATGTTACCGAGTGCAATGCCTTGATTGTACCAAGCTGCGTGTCTGTCTGGTTGAATTTCTAAGGCTTTGTCGTAGGAGGCGATCGCTTCTTTCCATCTGCCTAAATTACACAGTGCATTTCCCCGATTGTACCAGGCTTCGTGTAAATCAGGTTTGATTTCTAAGGCTTTGTCGTAGGAGGCGATCGCCTTTGCATATTGTTCAGCAAAGTCATACAATAAAGCTTGTTCATAAAACAATTCAGCTTTTTGTTCTGATGTTTGCCCCTCTTCATCAATTAAAGTTTGAATTTTCACCAATTCCCGTTTTCGTTCTTCGGGAGTTAGGAACAAATAATCTTCTTTTTTCCCTCTTTCCGAACAAGCTTTGATTGATTCCGCTTGCAGGCTTTCTCCATCCATTGACAACTTAAATAAACTCGATCGCCAATCAAAGAAATCAGGTGCCCGCTGAATAAAATAATCAATAGCAAACTTAGGCAACAGAAAAACAAAACAGATTTTAAAATTATCTCGAAATCGTTCTCGCTGCTGGTTTAAATTAATTAAAACAGGCGGCACACCCCGCCAACTGTAAGAGTAAATATCCTTACTTTCCCAGCCGAGTTTCTTTTTCTCTTGTTCGTATTCATAAAGTGAATATTCTAAACCTTGGACAAACAGGACATTGATGCGATCGCGATTTGGCAACTCTTCAATTAGATTGTAAAAATCATAAACAGATTCCTTCAGCCGCAAAACCTCAATTTTTTGCTGCGGAATATCTGTTTTAACTCTAGCAATCCAGCGTTCTCCCTGCGCCGGCGAACACTCCACAAACAACAGGCGAAAACCATCCGTCCGCTTGATACTGCGTACCAGAGCTCGATATTCTTCCTCCGGTTCTGCGGGCGGTAAATCTTCGTCCCAATCAATTGTTTGTGGTTTCATGGCTAAGTAGTGCGACTGCTTCCTTAAATTCATCCAGACCTTTAATGAGCGGGTGAACATCATACCAAGTCTGTCTATCTCCTTCAGCGTCGAAGTATCGGTATTCCAAAATACAGCGATTAAATAGCAAACTGCGGTGCTGTTGGTCATTAAGTATTCGCTGAGAAAGAGATAGTTTTGCTAATATTTGCCATTCATATTGTTCAGTAGTTTTGCGGTAGACATCCCGCAGTTTCGTGATTGCTCTTTGCGCTGCTTTCGCAGTAATTGGCAAATTATCTGTGCGGTTTATAGATTCTTGCATCATAAATAGGAAATTTCTGATGTGACCTCCACTCATCAAACATAGCCGTTCTACCATTTCTTTTGTATCAAACAATTCTGTTTCTAAAGATAGATGCGGAGCGACTTGTTTTACGCGCTTTTCAATCAACTCTTTCATTTTAGCAAGTCCCGGTAGGTGAACTTCACCGCTGGGCTTGCGTACCATAATCATAGGCAGCACTTCCGGAGCATTATTATAATTATTGGTTAAATCGGCAACGCGGTTAGAATGTACCATCGAAATCGGTATGGTATAAATGACGTGACAATCTAAAGCTTTGAGTTGTTCGCTGCGGTCTAAGAAAATTTCTTCGAGATTGCTTCGTCCCCCTGGATCTGTATAAAACGGCACAATCCTATCTAAATTATCGGCAATCACTACCAGTTGCGAATATTCAGCGGGCAACTTTTTTTTAGCATCACCAATAAACTTATTCAACGCATCAATCAGGGTTAATGTGTGAGGATTAACTTTTTCTCGGATTTTTTGGCGCAAACTCGGTTCAGTTCTCAGATTCGCCGTTAGCTTGGCAAACTGATTAATTTGCGCTTCTAAGCTCAAGTCTTTAAAAGATAATTCTGTCAGTGCTAAATCTTTTAAATCGTTCCATCGGTTTTCCATCCAATCACGCAAAGGTTTCGAGTCAGCATCTTTAATTGATTCTAACAAGTGCCTGGTGCAAGCTAGCAAAATATCTGTATATTCAGTATCTTCGGGGTTGACATCTTGTTCGTCAGCGGCGAAATAAACGACAAAACAACCTTGTTCTTTTAAATATTCCTGTAGCCGCATCAATTCAGTTGACTTTCCGGCACCACGATGTCCGGTATACAACTGATAAGTCATCTGTTGGGAACGCTTAATATTGCGACCCAAGTCTATGGTAATATCGTCATCTCCTCGGACTTCCCCACAGTCAACATATTGCGGGTCGCCTGCTGGTAAAGGAGAAAATTGGGAAAAGGCGTTGTAGAGGTCTGTTAGTAGTTGTTCTGTATTTTGATTCATAACTTTTTTTAGTATTTTTGGTTTTTTATAGGCTCAACCGCAGATTTTAGGCAGATGAACAGGGATTAACGCAGATAATTTTAAGAAGAGCGATCGAATCTATGCAAAAGGCTGGGTGCACATGGCGCACCCAACAATCACTACTTTTAGGCTTGATATTTTTTCAGAATAGCAACTTTTTCGGGGAAGATTTCGATCGCCATTTTGTCATCATAACGAGTCGCGAGCGATCGCCTCACTTCGCCCAAAAACAGCGGCTGCGACAGCCCAGGTTCAGGATGTACAACTGTACGAACGCGGATGGTCATGTAGTCTCGACCGCGCCCAGAGCGCCCTGGAGAGTACAAATCCGCCGCCGCTTGCTGCATCGTTGCTTCTAATTCCGATTCGGTGATCGTAGGTGGCACAGTAACTACTGTTTGAGCGCCGCCAGTATCGTAAACTAAAGAATAGCGCACCGCACCCGGAATTTCTGTACGGGAAAACAGTCCCAAACCCAGACCAAATATACTCGCAGCAATCACACCCATAAAGCTTGTCACTCCTACCAATCGGAAGCGAAAACCCCATTTGAAGATAAATGCTATAACTGTTAAAATAGCCAAAGCTACTGTCAGAATTCCCGCCCATTGGGCGTACATTAAAAGGTTAGAATTTACGCTCATTTGATGATTTGTTGACTGTTGACTGTTGACTGTTGACTGTTGACTGTTGATATTAGTTACCGATACCCGATGCCCAATGCCCAATGATTAATTAAGCGTTTCGGGCCACAAGCAGATAAGTCATCATATCGCCTTTCCCCTTCACTGGAATGATGCCGCGCTCCTCAAAAACGTACTTACCCCGCAAGCGCTCGTAGGTAGCAACTGTCACCTGAATGCTGCCGGGGACGCCTTGAGATTCCATCCGGGAAGCTGTATTTACCGTATCTCCCCACAAATCGTAAGTAAATTTTTTAGTACCGATTACCCCAGCTTCCACCGGGCCTGTGTGGATGCCGATGCGGATGCTGAGCGGCTGACCTCCCTTGGTATGTATCTTAGTCATCGCTGCTTGAATTTCCAACGCCATTTCGGCGATCGACTCGGCGTGGTCATCGCTGGGCGTCGGCAAACCGCCAACCACCATATAAGCATCGCCGATCGTCTTAATTTTCTCAAGTCCGTAGCGCTCGGCCAACTCGTCAAAAGCGGAAAAAATCTCGTTGAGCAACTCCACCAACTGAGCCGGCGATAAATGAGCCGAAAGCTTAGTAAAACCGACCAAATCGGCAAACATCACCGTTACCTCAGCGAAACTGTCTGCGATCGTAATTTCCCCGTGTTTCAGGCGCTGCGCGATCGCCCTCGGTAAAATATTTAACAGCAAACGCTCGGACTTTTCCTTTTCCTGAGCCAATTCATGTAAATACGCCTGTTCCTTATCCCGCAGTCGCTTCTTTTCCAGACAAGCGCTAATCCGAGCCTTGAGCAATACCGGATTGAACGGTTTAGAAAGATAATCCTCCGCCCCCAACTCTATACACCGGACGATACTGTCGATATCGTCCACCGCCGAAATCATAATCACCGGGATATGGCGCAACTTCTCGTCCGCCTTCAGATTTTCCAGCACCTGATAGCCGTTCATTTGCGGCATCATAATGTCGAGGAGAACTAAATCAAAAGGATCGCTTCGCAACATTTCCAGAGCTTGCAGACCATCTTCAGCAACAGTCACCACGTGGCCTTGACGCTGAAGTCGGCGGGCCAGCAAATCGCGGTTTACCTCATTGTCGTCAACAACCAGCACGCTGCCCTCGTCACCTTTCATGTCATAGCCTGTTTTAGAAGCAGTTCAATCTTACCCAAAAGTCGAGGAAACTCGACCGGTTTGGTGTCGTAGTCGTCGCAGCCGGCGGCCATACACTTTTCACGATCGCCCGCCATTGCGTGAGCCGTCAGCGCAATCACCGGAATCGTGCTAGTTTCAGGAGCCGCCTTAATTTGCTGCGTTGCTTGCCACCCGTCGAGCACTGGCAGACTCATATCCATCAGAATCAAATCCGGTACTTTCGCGAGCGCCATCGACACCCCCTCAGCACCGTCAACAGCAATAAAGACCTCGTGTCCCTTGCGGGCCAGACGCCGGGAAAGCATATCTCTGTTCATTTCGTTATCTTCGACCAACAGGATTTTAGCCATTGGTGTTCTCCTTGCCTTTCGAGTCGTACCTGCGATCGAGCCTGTCATTTACTATAGAGCGAACATCGCGCAACAAAGTATCGCAACTGTAGACTCCTTTTTGTAGTACCCGCTCGACGTAGCCGTTTAGCTGCTGGCTTTCGGCCGGTGTCAAGTTTTTCCCCGTGAGTACAACAATCGGTATAGGATCTCCCGAATGGGATTTGCGAATTTCCCCGATCAACTCAAAACCATCCATTTCTGGCAACATCAAATCCAGTAATATCAGGTGCGGGCGAGCAACTTTTAGCCGATCGAGAGCAGCGCGTCCGCTGTCAGCTTCCGTTACTGCCCAGCCTTGTGTTTCTAGTACGCATCGCAGTATTTCGCGCGTGGCAACGTCGTCTTCCACAATTAGAATTTGACAGGTCAAATTGTTACTTGTAACGTCGTCTTGGTCGCGTCGGTACTTGTTCAACAAGGCAGCCAGCCGTTTGCCGTCCACTGGTTTGGTGAGGTAGTCCGAGGCACCCAATGCAAAGCCGAGGCTTTTGTTGCCCACAAAGGATAGCAGGATTACGGGAATTTCGGCAAGCTCAGGATCTGCCTTCAGCGCTGAGAGTACCGCCCAGCCGTCCATTCCGGGCATGATCACATCCAGGGTAATGGCGTCTGGCCGTAGTTGCTTAGCGAGCCGGAGAGCTTGCTCGCCGCCGCCTGCGACTTCTACGTGCAGTCCTTGGCGACTGAGGGTGCGCTGGATTAAATCCCGCGATATCGGGTCGTCATCAACTACCAGCACCGTGCCGACAGCGGGGGCGTCGGGAGGGCTAGTGCTGTCGTGGACATTGTTGGGGATTTCCGGCTGTTTGATGGCTTTGGGCAAGAGCACGGTGAAAGTGGTGCCGGAGCCCGAGGTGCTGCTGACCTCAATGCTGCCGCCCATCATCTGACAGAAGCGCTGGCTGATTGCTAGTCCCAAACCGGTGCCACCGTACTCGCGGGTAGTCGAGGCATCAGCTTGGGTGAAAGGTTGGAAAACTCGCTCCAATTGCTCTTGTGTCATGCCGATGCCCGTATCGGTCACTCGGAAACTTAAAAATTCGGAGTTGGAAATTAAAATTTCGGAAGATTCCTCTTGATTTTTCATTTTTAATTGTTCATTTTTAATTCTTTCCACTCCGATCGCAATTCTCCCGTTTTGTGTGAATTTGGCAGCGTTGCTGAGCAAGTTAAGCAGCACTTGCCGCACTTTGGTCATGTCCGCGTGCATGGTGTCGAGGTTGTCTGGACAGTACACTTCTAGGGTATTACCGTTTTTCTCGACCAGCGGCCTGGCCGTGGCAACAGCACTTTCAATTAAGGTATAGATGTCGAAGGTTTCTAAGTAGAGATCCATTCGACCTGCTTCAATTTTAGAGATATCTAGGATGTCGTCGATCATCGACAGCAGGTGTTTGCCGGCGCAGCAGATTTTTTCGAGGTCGGGGACGAAAGCTTCATCGCCCAATTCTTCGGCTTCTTCTTGGAGCATTTCGCTGTAGCCGATGATGGCATTGAGCGGTGTGCGAAGTTCGTGGCTCATGTTGGCGAGAAATGTGCTTTTTGCCCGGTTGGCTGATTCTGCTGCTTCTAGGGCCGACTGCAAGGCGGATTCTGCCTGTTTGCGATCGGTGATGTCTTGGACTGTGCCTTCGTAGTACAAAATCCTGCCGTTTTCGTCGCAGATGCTGCGCGCGTTTTCGGAAATCCAGATCGTGCTACCGTCTCGGCGGTATATTTGGGATTCAAATTTTGACACTTGGCGGCGCGCGCCCAATAGGGCCATAAACTCGGCGCGCCGATGCGGGTCTACGTAAAGTTGGCGGTTGATATCTGTGAGTTCGCCTAGCATTTGGGCACAGGATTCGTAGCCGTAAATCTCGGCTAGTGCGCGATTGCCGCTGAGGTAGCGCCCGTCTGGGGTGGTCTGGAATATGCCTTCGACTGCGTTTTCAAAGATGCTGCGGTATTTTGTTTCGGATTGTCTCAAGGCTGCTTCTGCTCGCTTGCGCTCTAGGGCATTGGCGAGCATTTCTCCTACCATTTTTAGCTGTGTGGATATTTCGGTTGCTCGACCTGCTGTTTGCTTTAAGCCATCGAATCCGAGAATTCCTACTAGGTTTTTACTCGAAATTAGGGGAATAATTATCAGTGATTGGCTATTTTTTCGCGGTTTTTGTGATTCTAAATTATTGAGGGAAGCGCCAATCGAAGGTATTGAGGCGATTGCGGTTTGATTGACTGTTTGGGATGGGGATTCTGTCTGGAATTGGGCTGGATTTTGACCGATAAAATAGGCAATTTCGGCGATTGCTGAGGGCGGGAGTTCGCCGATTTCTGGAATATAAAGGCATTCGGCGCGATCGAGCTTTTCTGCAATCCAAGGGATTTGTGCGATGTCTATTGGTTTGTCTGTGCTGTTTTTGACTGCCGGAATGCCTTCGCCGCACCACTCGTAGGTTTTGTCGGCGCGGGTTTTGTCGACTGATAACAGGTAGATGTAACTGCGGTTAAACCCGCTCAAAGTGGCGATCGCTTCTAGGGTTCGATCGATGCCTGTGTCTATTTCTGATAAGGGCTGGCTGATGAAATCGGTTGACAAACGGGCAATCAACTGAGCGAATTCTATTCGATACTGCAAAGATTGTTCTACTTTTTTGAGTTCGGTAACGTCTCGAAAGCTCCAGACTCTACCGACTGTTTTCGCTCCGACTTTTGATGGCAACGAATTTAATTCAAGAATTTTTCCGTCTTTAAATTCTAATAATTCGCTGATTTGAGTATCTGGATCTGCCGACACTTTGAGCACGTTTTGGAGAAATCCTTGCGGGTCTTTTAATTGTTCCCTGTCGAATGGGAATCCTGTTTCGATCGTGTTTTTGACTGGGCCGAAGGTCGATCGGCTCAACTTTCCTTGGCTGGCGGACAAACCCCACAGCTCTAGAAATTTCTGATTATAATTGCATACATTGCCGTTGATGTCAACGGCCAGAATTCCTGCATCTGTAGATTTTAGAACTGCTTGCAGTATCGAGAGCGATTGCTTGTGTTCTCTAATGTCAAAAAGGTCAAAAAACACCAAGACTGATATTTCGCTGCCCTCAAATGCGGGATGGAAAAAATAGGAAACTGGTAAAATCTTGCCGTCGCGACACAAAAACTCGTCGTCCCAGTTGTTGCAAGGTTGACGGGAAGCGATCGCCTGTTGTAAATCTAGTGTAGGTGCGATCGGCCTATCTTCACTCTTGCTGGGCGACTGTTTCGGCTCCGTCAAAACTTGGGATTTGTGGCCTTCCTTTTGCTTCCCGATGCGCTCTAGCAGAGAAACGCCTGCAAGTTCCGACTCTCGCCACCCCAGCAAGCGTTCTGCCTCTGGATTCACCGAGATTACACAGCCCTTCGCGTCAAGGATACACAATCCCGCCCCCAAACTGTTGACACTCGCCCGCAGTCGATCGAATTCTGAAGCTGTTGGAGAGTCTTGAGGGGACTGGGGCGAGTGGGTTAAATCCTTTAACGCCACAGTCTCGGAGTTCAAGCAATCCTGCTGTTGAAGTTCTTGCTGACTCTGAACTTCGTCATAGCTACAACTTACCTGCTCTAATAAAAGCTGCCACTGCTCAGCAGTGGGAGGGGGAGACTCGCCGACTAAACCAAGCTGTTCGAGTTGGCGCTGGAGGTGGGGGTGCATATTTTCTGGCGCTTTGTAGGCAACTTTCTACAGTATATCTTTTTAATTAATAATATATATACGTAGGTATACGGTTAGGGGACAAGTACGCGAGCGAAATCTCTAACAGGTTTTATTGAGAAGCCGAGGGATCATCTCGGCTCTCCAAAATCTTTCCAACTCGGCTAATTATATTAATTCTCATAACTTTTAAGGGTTGTGTACAAACCAATCTTCTGAATGTCGGCAGCACGCTCAAAAATAATAATATCATCTTATCAAGTCAATACTCAGGAAAGTTTTGGTAACGATACTATAAGGTTACGCGGGGCAAGGAGCATAAAAAAGTCGAATTAAATGCAATCCCGGTGTGGAGCCGACATTGATTTAATTATCCACAGTGGATCAAAGTCAAGCGAGAATCATATCGATTCCGGTTGCACTCCTCATCATAGTTGACTGTTGACTGTTGACTGTTGAAGGAGGGGTCAAAAAACTGAAAATTGCGCGAATTATTTGTTGGCTGCTTGATTCGACTTTAGGCCCGACTTTCGAGGCGCGGATTTGATATCATTCCCGGCCAGCCGGAATTGATATCAGCCATTGGGCCCTAGAAAAACTGTTCGGAGTATTAATCAAGTGAACTTCCCCTCAAAAACTAGGTGCCAGCCAAAAAATTATCGCGGACGCGGGTACTGGACAGGAAAAATTATTATATCAAATCCGCACTTCATCGGAATTATTCATCTCTCTCTTCCCTTTCTCTGTATCCTCTGTGTCCTCTGCGGTTTAATCATTCCCCTACAACCGGAATGAATATTATTCCCCCGTCAGCGGAAACAATTTCATATCAATCCCGGTTGCACCGTCCGTGATTGTTGACTGTAGAAGGAGGGGTGCAAAAACTCAAGGGTTGAGTGTTAACTGTTGACTGGATTTTATTATTCCCATGCAACCGGAAACAATATTACTCCCTCCCCGAAACCGCTCTGAGGGTTGGGGTGGGGTAAAAATTTTACGACTCATTTAAGATTACTCTATTTTAGAAAAACCTCGTAAAAAAACTAAGTTTATAATGTAATAAATTATGGCAAAATCTCCCTATCTGCTAGTGAAATGATCAGCCAAGTGCGGAGGCAAAGAAAAATTACCGGGAGCGAAAATAGCTGTAAAAAAATATTATTGGTCAGACTTTTCGGTTGAGATCGAAAGGTCGGTGAAAATAGCTGGCAGCCGAATGGTAAAGGTAGAACCTTTGTTCTCCTCGCTGGATGCGGTAATGTCTCCGCCCATCATTTCGCAGAATTTCTTAGTAATCGTCAGCCCCAAACCAGTGCCGCCGTACTTCTTAGTAGTTGAGGAATCGGCTTGGGTGAAAGGCTCAAAGATTCTGGCTAACTCTTCGGGACTCATGCCAATGCCGGTATCTTTGACCGTAAAAATGATCCAATCTTGAGCCGAAGATAAGAGAGACAAGCTATTTTCAGCTTGGCCACCTCCTCTATACGATCCAAGTTTTTTGCCTTTCTTTGCAGAGTCGGCAGGGGTTTCGACGGATCGGGTAACGGCGAAGGTAATCGCGCCGGAGCAAGTAAATTTCGCAGCATTGCTGAGGAGGTTGAGCAGAGACTGCCGGAGTTTAGTTTTGTCGGTGTGCATCGACCCAATATCCTCGGGGCATTGTATTTCTAGGATATTGCTATTTTTGTCTGCCATCGGCGCGATCGTGGCCACTACTTCCTCAACCAGAGTTGAAATGGTGAAGGTTTCGAGGTCGAAGTCGATGCGGCCTGCTTCAATTTTGGTCAAGTCGAGAATATGTTTAATCAGCGCGAGTAGGTGCTGGCCGGCCGTGTTAATTCTCTGGAGGTCGTCGATGAACTCTTCGGCACCAAGGTCTCGGGCGTCTTCTTGCAGGAGCTCGCTGTAGCCGATGATGGCGTTGAGGGGGGTTCTGAGTTCGTGACTCATGTTGGCGAGAAAAATGCTTTTGGATCTATTTGCAGCTTCGGCGGCTAATGCGGCCCGGCGGAATTCTTCGGAACGCAAGCGTTCGGTGATGTCGGTAGTCATGATTAAAACGCACTGAGTGCTGCCGAGGTGGATGAGTTCCACTGACAGCAGCCAGTCGCGCACTTCGCCGGCTTTGGTGCGAATTTTGATTTCTTGGTTGCTGATCGAATTTTGTGATTGCAAAATCTGGGCTAGCCGCCCCCCGTCTTCTGTATTGACAAACATTCCTAAGTCGCTGGGAGTGCGGCCCATAAATTCGTGCCGCAGCCAGCCTAATGAGCGCAAAAAGCTTTCGTTGGCATCGAGGAAGCATCCGTCTGTGAGGGTGCAGATGCTGATCCCGACTGGGGAGGCGTGAAAAGCCTTGGAAAATCTTTCTTCTGAAGAACGCAGGGCGGCTTCGGCTTGCTTTCTGTCTGTGATGTCTTGGACGGTGCTGGTGATGTAGAAGGAGGTGACGGCGGCTTGTTCGTAGACTGTGCGGTTGCTACCGTCGGGGAGTATGAGCCTGTAGTCGATGCTGTAAGGCTGTTGCTGAAATAAAGCGGCTTCGATCGAGGTTCTGACTAATTCTCTGTCTTCAGGGTGCACGTATTCCAAGAAGGCTTCCCGGCTGGGTTCAAAAGTTCCCGGTTCCTGTCCCAGGATGCGGTAAATTTCCTCTGACCACCGCAATTGCTGGGTGTTGCGGTCTAAGTCCCAGTTGCCTAGCTGGGCGATCCGTTGGGCGTTAGCGAGGCTGGCTTCGCTGGCGCGCAGGGAGGCTTCTGCTTGGTGGCGTTCGGCGACGGTGGCAGCTAAGACTAAGCCGGTGACCGCGATGACGGCGATGAAGGCTTGCAGGGATAACAGCGCTTGGGGGATACTGCTGGCGTGTTTCAGGAAGGGGCCGCTGCCTCGGGCGATACCCCAGATGGCGAAGCCGCAGAGGATGAGGTTGGAGAGGGCGGTGTAGCGCTGACCGAATCGAAAGGCAGCCCAAACTACTAGGGGAAATGGTAAATATTCGAGGGGATAGCGGGCGTAGGCGGCGCGGGTGCGGGAGCAAAAGACGAGCCAGCCGACTGCTAGCAGCAGCAGCAGCCAAATCGCTCGTTCAGCTATCTGTTTGCGATGGGTGGGGACTTTGGGCAATTGTTGCCACGTCAGCAGCAGCGGGGCGACGAGCAAAATTCCCATTGCGTCTCCCACCCACCAAGTCGCCCAAACCGTGCCAAAATCGCCCCAGCTAGATAAACCGGTCAGGCAGACGACGATGCTGCCGATGGTGGAGTTGATTAGGGTAGAGCTCAAGGCTGCTAGTCCGACTATTCCTAAAACGTCTTTGAGCCGATCGAGCCTAGCGCTAAAGTTAATGCCCTGGAGTAGATAAGTTCCCGTCCACGCTTGCAGGGTTCTGGCGCCTGCCGAGATCAATGCCGTGCCGATGTTGGCCGACGGTACGCTCATGCTGAACAGGAAGCCTCCGATCGCGATTCCCGGCCACAGTTGCCGCCCAAACACCAGCAGGGCGACTTGGGCAATTCCTGCTGCTGGCCACATCGGGTAAATTTCTGAACTGAGGGTGAGGGTGGAAATGGCGAATTGCGACGCCCCATAGTATACCAGGGCGATCGCGCCTACTGCGAGGAAGTACCGCCAGGGATGTCCTTTGATTGCGTTAAGGAACTTTGTCTGCATTGTCGTTTGGGGAAAAGGTGGACGGTGGTTGGGCTCTCAGGATGTGGCACGGGACAGGCACAGGGTAGAGAAAATGTTTCTATTAGGTGATGGTAGGTCATGAGTGGTAGGTACTGGGAGAAGCTTGTGAGCTAAATTTTTGTGGTGCCGTTGAGGGAGCGGTTTTTTTGTTCGATCAAATCTGCCCATGAATTTCGGGAGTATCGCTTTTTTGTAAATATATCTCTAATGGCTAAGCAATTGGTTTGTAAATTTTTGGTTTTTGTTAAAAATTTATTACCGAGCGACAGCGGGTGTCTTTTTGTGTCGGGCGATCGTAACTCAATTCACCCTAACATCTTGCACCCTGCTCAATAATACCTAAAATACCTAAAATACCTAAAATATCAATAACAGCGACCTAAAATATCTGCTTTTAGGTATGTTTTGGGTCATAAACACGGTTTCTGATTAGAAGTACAGGCGGTAGTGATTTTCACTAGATTTTTAACCCATCAATCGAGGCTTCAAGTCTGGCGATCGAATAGAGTGAAACCGGATAATTTACAGCTAACAAAAATATTTTTTCTGGTCTATTTCTCTTTGGCTGTTGCAATATCTAAGGTTAGTGTCAAACGCTCTTGAGATTCTTTAAGGGCGTCTTGGGGGTTGCGGCCGAGAAGGGTTGCCTCTATGGCGCGACCGAGGTTTTCTGATAGGCGGGAGTAACCTGATATAATGGGTCGCGCTCTGGCTGAGTTCATTTGTTCTAAAAATACTTGCAAAACAGGGTTTTTTTCCACAAAGCTTTGATAAGCTTGGCTCTGTCTCGATTTTAAGTTAATGGGTAAATAACCTGTTCCCAATGCCCATGCTGTTTGGAATTCTTCACCTATAACGTATTCTAAAAATACTAGGGCTGCTCGCTCTCGTTCTGGCGAGGTTTTCATTAAAAACAGGTTTTCACCCCCTACGACGGCTGCGGGGCGTTTGAGGAGCGGTAAAGGCATTGCTGCGTAGTCGATCGCGCTTTGCTGCAACTGTGCTAGCGTCCACGGCCCCGTGAGTTGCATGGCGACTTTCCCGGCGATGAAATTGTCGAGTTCGTAACCGCGTTCGGGTGCTGACAATATTGCTGAACCTTCTTTTAATAAGTCGCTCCACAATTCTAAGGCGGCGTGAGAACCGGGATTATCTATTTGGGGTACAGGACTTTGAGGTATTTCGCCTTTGAGTTCGCCGCCTGCGCTGAACATGAATGGCAGCCAGGTAAATACTGTCCATTCTCCTTTGCCTAGGGGGAGCACTATGCCGTGTTGGTCTGTGCGGCCGTCTCCGTTGGTGTCTCGGGTGAGCGATCGGGCTACTTGCTTTAATTGCCCCCAATTCTGCGGCACTTTTTTGATTCCTGCTGCTGCAAATAAGCTGGGACGGTAAAATATGGCGACGTTATTTGTGCCTAGGGGAACTGACCAAGTGTGTCCGCCGAGTTCCATTGACTCGAAGAGGGCCGGGTAGATTTCGGCTTTCCGGGGCGATTTGTCGAGCCAGTTTTCTAACGGCACAATTGCGTTTAGTTCGGCTAGTTTTCCCGCAATTGTAGGGCTATTCCACAGCAAATCCGGCGGTGCATTTCCAACTATTGCTGTTAGTATTTTTGGCAGTTGTTGGTCGGGCTGGCCGATGTAAATTGGTTTGATCTGGATGTTGGGATGTGTTTTGTTGAATTGGTCTGTGAGGGTTTTAAATACGTCGCGATTTGGGGGAGGATTGATGCCGTGCCACAGTGTGAGTTCGATCGGTTCGCCGTTTTTGGCTGCGGGTGTTGTGCTGTTTTGACAGCCGCTTAATATTAGCAGATTTAATGTAAGTAAAATGCCGACAGCTAGTTTGAGTTGCCTTTTAATTGCTTGGGATAATTTGGATAATATCATTTTTTAGTTGGATTCCAGGAAGAAGATTTTTTTTACCCGCAGATGAACGGGGATGGACGCGGATAGTTAGAGGTTGGTAAAACGAGCTAAATCTCGAAAATCTGCTGGTAGCTGATTTCTCTCTCCATCCGAGGTGTTTTGAAACACAACGGTGAAAGCTCCTGCTCCTAGTCTATCTTGCGGCCACATCCGATAGCAAGGAATTTCGGTCAGGTGCGATCGATATTTTTCTAAATGAGGAACAGTGACTGGCCCAAATTCGCGGAATTTGCTTAACAGCCATTCGCTGACTTGTTCATTTTCTGGGGTTGAATAAGTGCAGGTCATGTATGCAAGATAACCTTGGGGCGCTACAATTTTAGCAGAATTGGCTAAAATTCTTTTTTGGCGGTTGGCATTGCTGTTGATGGTGACATGATGAAAGCAGCCGGGTGCTTTGTCTCCTTTTGCTAAGAGTGATTGACCTGTACAAGGAGCATCTACTATTACTAAATTAGCAGTTTGTGGTATTTTTTCGGCAAGTATTTTTGAATCGACGTTAGCGGCGGCGCATGGTTGAATTTGACAGCGTTTTAAATTAGAGATAAGCATTCCCATGCGTTTGCCTATGGCTTCGTTGCACAACAGCAATTCTGGGTTTAAGGTTTTCCAGGCAAATATACTTTTTCCTCCGGGGGCGGCGCACATATCTACGATTAGTTTGATGGGCTGGGGTATTGTTAACAATGTGGAGGCGGCGAAGATTGAGGAAAAGTCGAGACAGTAGTAATGTCCTGCTTGATGTAAGGAATGTTTTCCCGGCTGGGATTCTAAGGCTAGTCTATCTACAAATTGCGGTTGCCAAGAAACTGGAATTTCGATATCAAATGGGTTTTCTGTTGGTTTTGGTGGCAGCCACAAGATAGCAGGATTAAAAGCTTGGGGATTGGTGACGGCATGAATAAACTTTTCTTGTTCGGCGGTGTCGGCAAATAAGCTGCGGCTGAGTTTCAGCAGGAGATTAGATGGTTTTTCCCTGTTCGAGGAGATATGATAAAATTGAGATTCCCAGTAACAAAGGTAGATTAGATGATAATTATTAGTGTAGAACAGTTATAGTTAACTTGGGAAGAATGAATGCAAATGTTGTTGCCTCTATCAAACACATTGCTTTTGAGCGTTCGAGTCTGGCTGCACCTGATACCAATTTAATGTGAAGTTGCATATATTTCGATCCCCCTCGCATCCCCCTTAATAAGAGGGACTTTGACCAAGCTCTTGTCCCCCCCTTAATAAGGGGGGTTAGGGGGGATCAGATTCTATGCAACCTCATATAAAATTGGTATGAGTATCAATTGAGATCCTTTTTGCCGATCGCACAACTCGGAACTCTTCTCGAAGTGTATAATCTAGGAGCCAACTACTATTATTTGAGCTGACAAATAAACATTACATGAGCTAGGTGGGTAAAAACACTCATAAACTAGCTTGTATCATAGCTGCGACGCGCTGAATAGTCTGTATAATATACTATGGTTTTTTGCCATTACCTACTTGATGACTAATGAGTAATGACTGAGGACTACTTACTAATAACGAAGAATCTATGAAAATTGTTTTTTTTGGCACTCCCGATTTTGCTGTTCCTACTTTATCCAGTTTGCTAAGTCACCCAGAATTTGAGGTTGTGGGTGTAGTGACTCAGCCGGACAAACGTCGGGGAAGAGGCAATCAATTGATGCCTTCACCTGTAAAAGATGTGGCTTTAAATCACAGTCTCCCGGTTTGGCAGCCGCGCCGAATTAAGAAGGATGCGGAAACGCTTGCTAAGTTGCTGGAAGCGGAGGCAGATGTGTTTGTGGTGGTGGCTTACGGCCAACTTCTTTCTCAAGAAATTCTGGATATTCCTAGTTTGGCTTGCGTTAACGTTCACGGTTCAATTTTGCCGAAGTATCGCGGTGCGGCACCGATTCAGCGCTGTCTTTTTGACGGGGAAAAGACAACAGGAATTACTACTATGCTGATGGATGCTGGGATGGATACTGGGGCGATGCTATTGAAGGCTTTTGCTGGTATTGCGCTGTTGGATAATGCTGATTCTTTGGCGGATAGGTTGGCGGAAGTTGGGGCGGATTTGTTGGTTGAAACTTTGGTGAAATTGAGGGACGACAAAATTGAAGCTGTTGTTCAAAATGATGCTGAGGCGACTTACGCACCGATGATTAAGAGTGCGGATTATGTGCTCGATTGGTCGAAAAGTGCGATCGACCTTCACAATCAAGTTAGGGGCTTTTTCCCGGATTGCACGACAACTTTTCGCGGCAATTCTCTGAAGGTGATAGCTACTGTGCCCGTCGGGCCGGAATATTGGCTGCAAATGCCAGCGGATTTGAGAGTTTTGGAACGCGAATGGCCTGTTTTAGCCCAGTTGTCGGGCGCAAATGGGGAAGTTGTCAAGGTTGTGAAGGGCTTGGGGGCGATCGTCCAAACTGGCGATGGTTTATTATTGTTGCGGGAGGTGCAGTTAGCGGGGAAAAAGGTGCAGTCAGGGGTGGATTTTGCCAATGGAACTCGGTTGGCTGCTGGTGAGGTTTTTGGGAAAGTTGAAGTTACGAATTAGGTAGCACCTGAAAGGGTTGATTGTTTTTTTCCCACTGTTGAATAGCTGCATAAAGTTGTGTTTTGCAGAAATAAGAAGATTCGTAGGCAAGTCTTAAGTTTTGTTCGAGTACATTTGGCTCAACTGTTTTAGAGTTGCACGAACCTAATGCTTTACAAAGTGCGATCGACAAAATCTCAATCATATCGTGACCACAACAAATATACCACATATCTTGAGCATTTGTTTTTAAGCTATTCATTCTTGCTTTAACTTCTGTCTCGTCAAGTCCCAGCTTTTGAGAGTTGTTTTTCACAGTTTTAATCAACTCGGATTCATTTAATATTAATGTGCGATCGTCCACAAATTTCTTAAAAGCTAAATCTTCAAACTTTAAACAATAATCAAACTTCAGCGAAGCCCATCGCAAATAACCGATAATCTTGGCACTTTCCAATAAAGTCTGGCGAATATCTTTACCAAAACTCTTGATTTTGTCTTCCGAACCGTGCTCCAAAAGTACCTTTTCAAGTGCTGGCGACTTCAGCAGCATAGTTTCCAAATCGTGAGTATCTGTAAACAGCAAGTTGGGACTAAGTGGAACAGTTCCTTCTAATATATCAAAATCAGCATCAACAACAGCCAAAACACCAGCAAAGTTACCTTGTTCAAGGATATTTAGCACTTGCACAGCTTTATCTTTATTGTAGGCATTCTCTACACGACACTTTGTGGAGTGTACCAAGTTTGTCCATACCCGCGCATCTGTATCTCCCTCAACAATTAAAAAAGATCCAGTGTATTGAGATTAGGACTTACGCATTGACAAAATAACCAAATAGTGCATTGATAAAGAGGGAACGTCTACTAACGGGTATCAGACA
>NZ_JAUBTK010000100.1:0-25793 GCF_036702455.1 Microcoleus sp. D2_18a_D3 | reverse complement strand
GCACAAGGATGTGTAATCAGTTATCAAGGTTATGTTGAACCAGGCTAACCTTCCCTAAGTATTTCTACTTATTTAGGTTAAACGAATCGCACACCGAAATTGATATTACGGGGGGAGTGAAGGAAAAAACTTCGCCTTTCATAGATCAACTTTGTATAAAATACGCCTGTAAAGATTTGTGAATGACTGCCGACTTTGTACCATAAGACTGAGGCTAAAAGATGTGGTTTCTACGAAAATATGGGCTTTGGTAACGAAACATCTCGGAATCAACCGGGTTTATTAGGAATAGTGCGAACCGGCTCCTACTTCTAACAGGTAACTTCCAACTCGCAACTTCTGAGTGCTGGTTTCCCCATTGCCGAAATTCTAGAGACCGGGGCAGATATAGCAACCGCGCCAGACGCTTAGAACTTTCTTAATGGCCTAAACCAATGCGGTCTATTACCCCTTCCCTCGGACTTCTTGTTACCCGCTCAGCTTCGTCGAAAGTCATTCTTCCTTCTTCCTTCTTCCGACTTCCATCGGACTGACATCCGTTATATCCGTTACATCCGTTACATCCGTTACATCCGTTACAGAATCCGTTGCCGAACTTCCTTCTTGCTTCTGCTATATGTCTCAGAAAGCTGTCCGGGTAATACAATTAGATTTAGAAACATGAAAACAGGGAAACCTTGTCAAACCTTACCAACAGGATGAAATTTATGCGTGTGACTACTGTTACGATTTTCAGCTTGATTGCTCTGCTCGCTCCCGGCTTAACCCGAAAGGCAACTGCTGCTTTCGACTCCGAACCCTTGGTGCAGGAAGAGTACCGCCGAGACTTTACGGCTCCCGCCGATCCGGGTGCGTCAGCATCGCCGGAGGGAAAGTCCAAAGCAGATATGTTTAACAAGCCTTTTTACGCGGGCGAGCAGACGCCAGTGAAAAAGGAAAAAACTATCTCGGCGGGTGCTGACGGGCCAGAAGTTGCAGCCATACAGCAGCGCTTGCAGGTGCACAGTTTCAAGGTGGGGACGATCGACGGTACCTATGGCTCTCGCACTACATCGGCGGTTCGTGCTTTTCAGCAGTCTAAGGGTTTGAACGCAGATGGCATTGTGGATAAAGAAACTTGGACAGCTTTAGCAGCAGATCCAGCGTCGGCTCCTGAAACTGTGCAGAGCAATGCTCCAACTCTGAGCAATGCTGCTGTTCCCGGCAATCCTCCAACTCTTCTGAATAAAGGCGCTGTCGGTTCCAAGGTGAAGACGCTACAGGTGCGTTTGGAAATACAGGGTTACGATCCGGGCCCGATCGACGGCATTTTTGGCGCTCGCACTGCTACGGCTGTCAAGAACTTTCAGGAGTATAAGGGTTTAACGGCCAGCGGCATGGTGGACGAAACAACCTGGAAAGCCCTGGGCCAAAAGTAAGTGACAAGTGAAAAATACGGAAAATTGCTGTGGCGATAACTCATGATTGAACCCGGTGTCCAAAAATGACCGGGTTTCTCGATGTTGAGCGATGGAGCAATTGGGTCATCAGCCTGCGGATTTATCAGTGGGTCGCTTCCTTCAATCTAAAATCTAAAATCTAAAATCTAAAATCGATCGATCGAGCAATAGGGTCATCACCCTGCGGATTTATCAGTGGGTCGCTTTTTTCAATCTAAAATCTAAAATCTAAAATCTAAAATCGATTGATCGAGCATTTGGGCCATCAGCCTGCGGATTTATCAGTGGGTCGCTTTCTTCAATCTAAAATCTAAAATCTAAAATCTAAAATCGATTGACCGATCGCTCTGTTGTGTGCTATAGTATTTAAATGTCAAAATGCGGATATGGCGGAATTGGCAGACGCGCCAGATTTAGGTTCTGGTTCCGAGAGGAGTGAAGGTTCAAGTCCTTTTATCCGCATAGCAAATTGTATTCCCAAAGCAAAAACTGTACAGTAACAAATTATTTGTCATTGTACAGGCGGCGATGACGCTACAACGGCTGAGGGAGAAGGAACCGGGGTTTACGAACTCGCTTTCGCTGGGGCGGTTTATGTTGTGCTGGGATTCATTCATCGCGATCGCTCCAAGTGGTAGAGTTTGAGAGGGAGAGTGCGATCGCTTCTTTAAAATCTTGTCAGCCTCTGATTCCAGTGTGGCTGGATCGGATTCATCAGCAGGTAGCTAGTAGGTTATGGAGTAGATATGAGTAACTGAGTTTTTAAAACCTCACATCACGTATTTCAAGGTTAATCAGTCCTTATATTGGCACTTCAACTCTATAAATTTGGGCAAACAAGTAATAGATTGTAGAAATCAATGAGAATCAAGAAGAAAGATAAAGATATTGAAGAACTCATTACCCTTCTAGGATTTAAGCCTCAAGAAGGAGAAAAGAAAATATATTACAAAAACTATCCAAAGCATAACGATTACGTTCTGAGACTCAATTTTGAACAAGAAAAAATTGAGTACGGAACAAAAATAAAATTGGGTGATTCGACAACCAGCAACTTTGACAATAGCGAAAACTTTGTTGTATTGGAGTGTGTGAACAGGGTTTTAGAAAAAGGTTATCCGCCCGATAGACTTTCATTGGAACACAAGTGGCCAATGGGAAGGCAAGAGAAAGGCAAGCTGGACATTCTTATCACCGATAAGGATAACAAAGCCTATTTGATGATTGAATGCAAAACTTGGGGCGAAGAATATGAGAAAGAGAAAAAGAAAATGCAAGGTGACGGTGGGCAGCTTTTCTCTTACTTCCAACAAGACAAAGCAGCCCAATATTTATGCCTTTACGCTTCAAGGCTTTACGAAGGAAAGGTTGAGTTTATCAACGACATTGTGCAAGTTGACGAGCAATGGATGATTCTCAGCAATCAAAAAGAGATATTTTATCATTGGAACAAAAACTTTAAAGATAATGGAATTTTTGAAGATTGGGCAAACGCTTACGACATTGAGATAAAAGCACTCACAAGGGGCAGATTGAAAGAATTGACTGAAGAAGACAGTGGACGCATTTTTAATCAGTTTGCTGAGATTCTTCGTCACAATGTTGTTTCTGATAAGCCAAACGCATTTAACAAAATTTTTAATCTATTCCTTTGCAAAATTGTTGATGAAGACCGCCAACCAGATGAAGAACTAAAGTTTCAGTGGTTGGAATCAGACACAAATGAAGAATTACAAAAAAGACTTTCCGACCTTTACAAACAAGGAATGAAAGAGTATTTAACCAAAGATGTTACCGACTATAACGATGAGCAAATAGCAGAAAAGCTCTATGCTCTTCAGCCAGATGTCCGAGAGCAAATTCGTGAAATGTTTACCCGTGTTAGACTCCACAAAAATAACGAATTTGCATTCAAAGAAGTCTTTGACGAAAAATCGTTTAGAGAAAACGCAATTGTTGTTCGTGAAGTCGTGGACTTGCTTCAACCTTATCAGATACGTTACGGGCATAAACAACAGTTTTTGGGCGACTTCTTTGAGTTGCTTTTAAGCACAGGCATTAAGCAAGAAGCAGGACAATTTTTCACGCCCGTTCCCATCGCCAAATTCATACTCTCGTCTTTGCCCATTCGTGAACTTATTGAACGCAAAATCTCTAAGGAAGAAACTAACTTTTTGCCTTATATCATTGATTATGCAGCAGGGAGCGGACACTTTTTGACGGAAGCAATGGACGAGGTGCAAAAAATCCTTGAAAGCCTTAATCCTGACAAACAAAAACCTTCGGTAAAAGCCAAACTCAAAAGTTGGAAAGAAGCCCCGTTTGATTGGTGTTACGACTATGTTTATGGAATTGAGGCTGATTATCGCCTGGTAAAAACTGCCAAAGTGAGTTGCTTTTTGAATGGTGACGGTTTGGCAAATGTCATTCATGCAGACGGTTTAGACCATTTTCAGAAAAGTATTGACTATAAAGGCAAACTCAAAGTAGTAACCCAAGATGATCCCAGAGACAACGGACAGTTTGATATTTTGGTGGCAAACCCACCCTATTCAGTTTCGGCTTTCAAAAACACTTTGAAATTTGGCGAAGAATCATTTGAACTTTATAACCGGTTAACTGATGACAGTTCAGAAATTGAATGTTTGTTTATTGAACGGATCAAGCAACTGCTGAAACCAGGTGGTTGGGCAGGTATAATTTTGCCAAGCTCTATTTTGAGTAACTCAGGCATTTATACAGATGCAAGGGAAATCATTCTGAAATATTTTGATCTGAAAGCTATTGCCGAATTTGGCTCTAATACTTTTATGGCAACAGGTACAAATACTGTAACACTCTTTTTGGAACGCAAGTCTAACACCGAATGGAAAAAGATAGAAGCTGCTATTAAAAACTTCTTTGATAAACCCCAAGAAGCTACAGTAAATGGTATTGAGAAGGCATTTGGCAAATATGTCGCAAAAGTTTTTGAAGATTTGGCTCTTGACGACTATATTTCATTGGTAAATAAACATCCCAACGAAAATATACAGAAGCAAGAATTGTTTATTGACTATAAAAACTGGTTCAATTGTCTTACGGAAATTAAAAAGCTCAAAGACAAAAAAACATTCAAAGACCAAACTAAAGCCGAGCAGCAGGAAGAACTAGACAAGCTTTTCCATGAAAAAGTATTTGCCCGTGAGCAGGATAAAATGCTCTATTTTTTCCTGGTTTATCCTCAGCAAACAGTTTTAATTAAAGTAGGCGAAAAGCAAGCAGAAAAAGATTTTATCGGTTATGAGTTTAGTAATCGGAGGGGACACGAAGGAATAAAAATGTATCATAATAATGGTAAGCCGACTACAAAACTTTATGATGATGACAATCACCTCAACCCCGAAAAAGCCAATAATTATGTTTACCGCTCCTTCCTGGGGCAGCAATTCAGTATAGAGAAATCACTGTCTGAAAACGTTACCACTTTTGGCACATTGGAGTTAATAGATTTTAAAAAATTAGTTTTTGAGAAGTCAATTTCGTTGGGAATTAAAAAAAAAGTAGAAATCAAGTCAAAGTATAAATTAGTAAAACTTGGTTCATTATGTGAGTTTAGCTACGGCAAAAGCCTTCCTGAATCAGAGAGGAAAATTGGTAAATATCCTGTTTTAGGCTCAAATGGAAGAGTTGGTTTACATAACGAGTATTTAATTGAAGGGCCCTCAATAATTATTGGTCGTAAAGGTTCTGTGGGCGAAGTTGTTTGGGAGGAAGAGAATAACACACCTATTGATACTACTTTTTACATAACTTTACTATCAGAGGAAGTTACTCTTAAATACTTGTATTGGCAATTAAAAGGTCTAAAACTGAATGAATTGAAAGGTGGGACAGGTGTTCCAGGAATTAATAGAAATGATGCTTATGCCTTAAAAATTCCACTTCCACCCCCGCCAGTTCAAGAGAAGATCATTGAGGAAATCGCTGACCTTGAACAAAAGGAAAAAGCAGAGCGGAACAACTTAATCACACTTAATACCGCACTAGATAATCTTTTTTTAAACCTTAACTATCCTGTTGAAAGGTTGAGCAAACTTGCCGAATTCAAAAACGGACTAAATTATAACGAAAAAAGTACAGGTGACTTAGTTACGATAGTTGGCGTAAAAGATTTTCTTGAAGACTTTTCACCCAATCTTGATAAACTTGTAGATGTGAGAATTGACGGGGAACTTAACGAAAGTTACAAGTTACAGCCAGGAGACATATTGGTGGTTCGTTCTAATGGTTCTGCAAATTTGGTGGGCAGGTTTATTTACATAGATAAGCTGCTAAAAGATACTTCTTACTCAGGCTTTACAATTAGGATTCGCGCTAATTCGGAAAAAGTAAATTCAAAATATCTATGCTATTGTTTGCGAACTGAAAGCGTGCGTAATGCTATCACTAAAGATCCCAAAGGTGCAAACATTAAGAGTTTAAACCAAAAAATGCTTTCTTCCATTAGCGTACCAATTCCCTTTCTTAAGGAACCATTTCTTAAGGAACAATCTCTTAAGGAACAATTGAAAATAATCAACAAGGCGGAAGATTTGGAAAAGAAAATTGCTCTAATAAAAAAAGAATTGCAAACGATTCATCAAGAAAAAGAACAAATTTTAACAAAATATCTTGTAATGAATGACATTCATGGTAATCTTTTGGGCTAAATGGCATAATAGTATTATTTATCAAAGCAAAAATTTTTAGATTTAATTGATTGTCCGCTTACTCAAGAAGGCTATGAAAAAATCCTCCAAGCCCAAGGAATTACAAATACTTGTGATACTTCACCATCTCCCCAAACCCCAGAAAACACCTTTGACACCAACCCTCCACCCACAACGAGGGAATCTTAAACCTAGCCCCACAATTAGGACACTCCGATTTGTTATATTCTAGTCTTGCGATCGCTTGCGATTGATGGCGCAATGAATCTAAAATCAAGGAAAGGCTCACCAGCTTCTAACTGATGAGCCTCTATCAATCAATCAGGATAGTCCACCAAGAGCTTAAGGGTTCTTGTGTTTAGTCGGATCTACCAGCTTGTAGCGTTGGTTAGGTTCTTGAGTAGGGGGCAGGGGATTACCTTTGGTAGAGGTGATTTCCTGCCCTTTACTCCCACCGCGCGGCCCTGTCAATTCATATTGACCGCTTACAGGCGTTATCTCGCCAGGTTTGTGCAGTTTGTCGCTCATACGACCTCCTTTTCTATGAGTATGTCCGTATCATAGCACTCCATTCTACAAAAAAGCAGTTTTTGTAGAACGCGATTAGATAAAAAAAATATTAAGTTATGGTTTGTTGCGTATTAACCTGCTTGTCTACTATAATTTAAGGTTAACTCTAACCTGTGGAGGTTAAGATTGCAGTTCTTAGTAGCAAGTTGAGGGAGAGCGACATGACCCAGATGATCGGTTTTACAAGAAAAGAGACCATGCAGTTAACAGGCTGCACATCGAGCCGACTTGCTTATCTGGAAAAAGTAGGGCTGATCGTTCCTTATAGGTATGGAGCAAGTAGTGGGAGGCCAATTGTAGTCTTTAGTTGGGAACAACTTTTAGAAATTCGAGCTATCCGAAATTTAAGACAAGAAGAAATTTCTTTGCAGACTGTTAGAAAAATAATTGAATTTTTAGACAAAAGTGGATATGACAACAGCTTGAGAAATAAGCAGTTAGTTGTTGTGGGTGATGAAGTTTTCTGGGTAGAGCAAGACTGGTCTGATTTTGGCGCTAATATGCCTACAGCATTAAAAGTTGCTGATAAGAAAAATAAAGGAGTGGGTCAATACGTTTTACTTGTAATCCCACCATTAATAGACCTTGTTAATGATATCTGGGAAGTAGCTAAAGATTCAAAAGTAATAGACTTTCAAAGCTTTCAACAGAGAGCAAAAGCTATCCCAGCATAAGAGGCATTTACTTATAGAGATTTTTGGCTGTTTGTCATCTTGGAGAACGTCAAAAAACACCGCTGACACCAGCCATCAACCCACAACGCCGGAATCTTAAACCTCGCCCCGCAGTTGGGACACTCCGACAGCAAGCGTAATTTGTGCCGCTCGCACCCCTGCATCCCTTTAAACTGCCACTCGATCCGGTGACAAGGCGACTCAGCCCCCGACAACTTACCAAACCGATGACTTGACCGAAAACGGTTATAAATTTGTTCATCCCGCTTAATCACTGCATCTAAGCGATCGGTATCGCTTAAAACCAGCGCTTTTTGAATTTCTTCAAGTGCGATCGCCTCAAATTTTCCACCAACCCCCGCAACTGACTCAAATTACCCGCTTCGCCGCCATACTTCCAGCGCACGTAAGCCTGCGAAACCTCATCAATCACCTCAGCTTCATCAGTTGCATGATTCCCGCGCATAGCCTCAGCATACTCCAAAGGCGTTTGAGCGCGAGGTTTCACAAAACCCCTACTCGCCAAATCCTTCAGCATTTCCTGATAAACCCCCTCCACCGGCGGCAATTTCGCCAGCCAGCGGCGGTGGCGCCACTTGCGCCACACTTGCCAAATTAACCAGCCAATAAAGCCAAAGGCGATCGCAGCAATCAAGCCAGTAAATAACCCCACCCAGCCCCTAGAAAACTGTCCCAGAAACCAGCCCACAATCAAAGTTATCCAGCCAATTACAAAACCTATGACTGAATCCAGCCCGCTTCTGAGAGGAGTCGGTAGCCAACCCGCGACCCACTTCCAAAACGATTCCAGCGCACTAAAAGTCTGGTTGTCTTCCACCGAAGCCGGAATCAGCGGATAACCGGGAATCGGATTAAAAGCAAACCAGCCATTATTGGGAAAATATACCTCCGTCATCAAAAAAGCATCGGTATTTTTCACAACGTAGTAACCAGTAAACGGGTTGAATTCTCCCGTATCGAAACCGCCCACCAGCCGCGCTGGAATCCCGATCGATCTGAGCATAATTGTCAGTACCGTCGAAAAGTGGTCGGGATATCCACCTGTAACTTTTTTGCCGTCCTGGGTGTTTTTATAGCCAAACAGAAAAGCCTCGACTAAATCTTCACCTTCCTCTAAGTAAGGCAAAGCTTTTTCTATTTTGTAATTAGGGTTTTGCTTCAAATATTGAGCTAAGTACAAAGCTTTTTCGTAAGGAGAATCAATTGGTCTGTCCGACTGAGCTACTCTAGTTCTTGCCGCCAAGATTTCTTCAGTTTTTTCTCGCACCTTCTGGGCAATTTTCGGCGGCACATCCAAATAGAAATTGCGAATATTTTTCGGGTAATTAGTGCCAGTTTTACCCAACAAAGAGCGATCGCGAAAAGGCACATTAGAAATCACCGTATAAGTCACACCCTCTCCCAATTCCGCAGGCGCTCGCAAACCCCCCTCCGCATCAATCGCCGCCTCTGGACTCGGAAAATAAAGTTCCCTCGGCTTGTTTAAAGCCGGAATCAAATTCGGCATTGGAGCAACAATAGTATAACTTTGAATCACCTCTTGAGTCCGAGGCGCATTGGGAAACGGATTCAGATAAAATTGATAAGACCAGCTAGGTCTAGTCAGCTTTTGAGCTTGTTCGTTGCGAGAAATTTCCCAACCCTGACCGGTGTATTTGTCAAACCCTAATACTCGCCAAAAACCTGCCGCCTGCGATCGCACGCGCATCACCACTTGGGGTTTCATTTCCCCCCGCAAATTTTGATTGATGCGCTGGTTGAAACCGTAATAAAAAGTAGAGTCTACCTCTCCTGGCCCATTGTCTGGGTTTCTCCCCCTTCCTCCGCCAGTCCCTTTTTCATTTCCCCCTCTGACATACCCTGGATTCAGAATGCTGCGCGAGTCAAACTCCCCCTGATATTGAATAGGAGCACTCACCGGAAAAGTCCGCAACTGATAGCCAGGGAGGCGCGGCAAAAACGCAAAAATAGTCAGCCCCAACCCGACAGTTATCAGCAGCAGCCAAGCAAAATTCTTTGGGGATAAAGTAGCAGCAAATAGCGACAGGCTTTCATTTTTTCCTTTACCTTGTGCTTTTTCGCCAATGCCTTCTGGCTTCAAAAATCCCAAGCGCGATCGATAATCCAACACCAAAGTCGGAAGCGCTAAAGCCAAAAACACTAACAGCAGCGGCCCAAAAGTCAAGGTTTGGCTGAGAGTCGCTGCTACCCCTAACAAAATTAGCCCGATTACCATCGAATAGCCCAAATCCTTGCGGCGGGGCAAATCGAAACTGTGCAGCACTTGAAGTTGGATTAAAAGTTGCGCCAAAACTAACCGCGTATCGTTCAATTCTCCCACCAAGCGGCTAAAAAAAGCGAACAGCGCCACCAGCATTCCAATAGCTATGCAGAACTTAGCAGCTACATTGCGATCGCGGCGGCGATACCAACTCCAAGTTGCTCCCACAATACTAACAGGCACAGCCCACAGGTTCTGGGCTTCTTCAGCAGCAACGTCAGTAGCTACAATTCCCACAATTACCAACAACTGAACTAGGATTCGCAGCAGTAAAGAATCCTCAATCACCGGCGGAGGCATGGCCTCAATCTGCTCCCACAGCTTACCCAAAACAGGTATATTTCGCAGGTTATCAGTTGTCATGTGCACCCATCCAAGTCAACTAGCAGTAGATTGTAGATTTTAGATTTTAGATTGACTCCACCGATGAATTTGGGAGCTTGAACTAATATCTAAAATTTTTGGCTTTCCACGACAGTAGTCGAGGAATTGCATTTGTTTTTGTGTGAGGTCAAACCAGCGAGTAAAAACCTAAGTTATTTACTCTAAATAGACCTTTCTAGTTGCTATCTTGTCCGCTTAAAATTGGACGAATAGCAAACATCAAAGGTCTAGTCTCGAAGTTTTGGAATCGAACTTCTAGAGCATAAGTCTTGTTCGGTTGTGGGTCAAACAACTCCACACTTAAATGCCCGGAATTCGGACGATGTGCAGTTGCTTCGGCATCTCCTCCCTTGAGTTCCAAACTTCCTGCCCCCGGAAATTGGCACTCAACTCTTAAACACGGCATTGGTTGTTCTCTGTTGCGGCTCGACAGGTATTGAGCCTCCAGAGTCAGCGAACCCAAACCAGTCAGCCACTCCCGCGAAACTGGCGGCTGATTCACAACACAATCCAAAGTTAGAGAATCAAGGATTTCCCTGGCTGCCAACAGCGACAGCACCATTTGTTGATCGGTACTCGCTGCTTCGTAATTCGGGAAATCTTCTAAATCTAGAAGTCCCCGCAAAGAACCTCGGAGCACTAAACTAGCTAATTCGTTGAGTTCCTGAGACTGGCCCGGAAACAAGCCATCTACAGCGCGCACTAACTTTGAGCCTTCCCGCAGCGACGACATTACCAGTTCCTGACAAGGTTCTAGCAGTTGAGCAAAAACCTTTTGGGCGATCGGAATTGGCAGGCGGCCCCACCTGATATTTTGTAGTTGGGGAGTCCAGAGGTGTAGGGGGGGAACCCATTGCGGGGCTACATCGTCTGGGTAATCGTGGTCGTAGCTTTTGAATTCTGTTTCCCAGGGGAACAGCGGCGGGTTGGATTCAATTTCGGCTCTAAGCCTTTGTTTTAACAAGGTCTGAAAACGGTCTTGCACGGTCGGTATTTCTCCAATTGTCAGCGGTTGTGCGGGTGCATTGCTGTGCGCCCCCACTTGATAGTCCAGCGGGTCTGGTTCGTCCCATTCCCAGTATTCCACCCCGGAATTCTCTTCTGTGTCGCCCCACTCTTCTGAGCGAGGGGACTGATTGAGGTTTTCCTCATCTTCGTTAGAGGCATTCGCGATCGGCGCCTGCAATATCCAGTCTAAAAAATGGCGATCGAAAGCCTCTGCATCCCTGTTCGTTTCGTTATTCATCACTAGATGCCCCTTCTCCGGAATCTGAACGATTTCGCAATTCCCAGGCAAGTTCCAGCAATTTAAACCACCGTTTCTGTACCTGGGCTACCGTGCTGCCGAGGCTTTGCGCGATCGCTGACTCTGACAGACCTTGTTGTTTCAACTTTAGCAAACGCTGTCCTTCTGGGCCAATTTGCTCGCCAAAAGCCTGCCACTGAGAAGGCAGCAAACCCAGATTTCGATCTAAGTCTGCTTCCAGCCACTGGTGAACGAGTTCCCAGCGGTGCGACATGGCGAACCTGAGCAAATGGTACTTGAAGCGCTGCTGCAAATAATCTCTTTGGCGGGGAGTTATGCCCAGAAGCGACTCTATTTCATTAGTCGGCAAGTCTTGCAACCGCAGCACGAAGTAATCGGCGCAGTCTTGTTGGTTGCGCTCTTTCAAGTAAGCTACTAATTCCTCAATCACGTTTTGCCGCAGAGATTCTGACTCGTCGCCTAGCGGACGAATTGCCGCCGAACCCTGTCCGGCCATCGCTTCCCGCACTGAGTGCACCGAGGTGTCGTTCCAGGTTTGGTCGGAATCTGAAGCCCCGCCGTCGGCGGCTTGTTCCATATCTACGGAGGTTTCTTTGGGCTGCTGCTGGGAAAATGTTTGGGCCCGTAAAATAATTAGTTGCTGGCTGCGGTTCCGAGGTAAAGGAATGCGCCGCTTGCCGAAGCGCTCTACAAAGGCCATGTACTCTGCTAGTTCTAAGCGAGTGCGGGGACTGTAGGTGGGTGGGAGTTGGGTTTCGCGCCGGAATGCCTTTAAAGCTTCCAGATAAAATCCTTGCAAAAAATCTTTGATCAGTTCTACTCGCGCCTGATAGCTAGACTGCACCTGCGGAGGGGTGATGTAGCGATAGACGATCGCGCTGAGGGTACTGTGCAATTCTACTCGCCCGGGCCCGGAGCCTAAATTGTAATAGTGGAGGCATTGTTGCAGGCGGTGCTGAGCGAGGCTCTGGGCTGAACCTTCTATATCTCCGGAGGCTTGAATCCGCTGGCTTTCAGTGCATATCCTGTTGACTTCTGCTGCGAGTCGCCCTGCTACATCTTGGCAGTTCTGCTCAGACGCGCGAGTGGACTTTTTAAGTTCGTCTAACAGCAGTTGAAATATGGTTTCCACGCTCTGGCAGATTTCCCGCATGATGGTTTACAGCTAACAATGAAAGTAGCACAGTTAGTAAAAGTATGGATAAATCTTTCTTACTGCTACTTTACCCCGTATTCCCCAGAGAGGACAAACTGCAATGCCCTCGATCTCCTCCTCAGTGCAAACACTGAGGACTGCTTTTTTTTAATCTGTCCTGGAGGCGCCATCCGTTAAGAACCAGGTTTAAACAGTTGGGAGTGCAATGATGGTTGATCCGAGGGTCGGGTTTGACAAAGCCTTCATGCGGGCCGACAACGCCACACTGCCGTTGATACCTTCGGCTTAGTGCTGGGGTGGTCACAGCAGCAAGTCTTCCTGAAGGTGAAGCCAGCACACTGTTTCTCTCTTTCGGTCTACTCGATGGGACAAAGGGTTTCACGGCTGTATTCGATCGGGGTCTTCCGCCACTTTTGCCATAAAGTTTCGACGGCGATCGCCCGTCTGTTTCTTGGCAGCATCCTTCAACGTCGATTTAACGGTTTCAGTCAATATGATTTCTAGCATCCCAATCACAGAGGTCAGAACCGCTCCTGTCCGAAAATCTGTTTCCTAGCCTTCTAGGATAAATGGGGTTATATTTAATTGCAAGTCCCTTATGCCATCATTTAAACCCGCCCGCACAATTAAGTGTGTGTGATGTTGCTTAACTTCCGCATAAATTTCTTGATTTGTACGGGCTATCAGAGTCCAGCCTTTTTCTCTAGCGGGACTTAGCGGGAAATCACCGACGGCCCAATCGCTGTGTTCACCAAGCAAAGGTGCTCCTGAAGAATAAATTTCATTGCATCTATCTAAGGGTATCTATAATTTCGATTACTTTAACCTGAAATGCCGATATTTTACTAAAGTGCGATCGTCTTCGATCGTCCTCTGGGTTGATGTAAGTCGCTGGCGAAATTTGTTTTAATAAATGTAAAGTTAGAATGGTAAGGAACAATTTCAATGCGTAAGTTAAACATAGGTCTATCTGACGAGCAACGTGCAGGTGTTATCGAACTGTTGAATCACGACCTGTCAGATGCTTATCTGCTGTTAATCAAAACCAAAAAGTATCATTGGGATGTAGTGGGCCCGCAGTTTAGATCGCTCCACCAGTTGTGGGAAGAACACTATCAGGCTTTAACACTAAATATCGATGCTATGGCCGAACGGGTGAGAACTTTAGGTGGCTATCCAATTGGTACTGCTGAGGGTTTTTTGAAGTATGGCTCGATTAAAGAACATATCGGCGATTTGCCTTTAGCGACTGAGATGGTATCGCGTTTAGTTGACGACCACGAACTGATTATTCGCAATCTCCGCCAACACGTCGAACAGTGCGGTGAAGAGTTTAAGGATGACGGAACCGCAGACTTTTTGACGGGTTTGATGGAACAGCACGAACAAATGGCTTGGATGTTGCGCTCGTTTATTGAAGGGGAATCCTTGGCGCCAGACGGCCAGCAGCCAAAAGCTCAAACGCCTACAGCTTCTCACGCTTAGAAAGATTAAGTAGACGGAAGAAGGAAGAAGGAAGAAGGAAGAATGGAAAATTTAGATTTTTTTATTTAACCCTCTTTCCTGATTCTCGCTCGACCAAACAGGCACAATTAAACGCCCTCTAGCTTCCTGAAAAACCCGGTTTCTTCAAAAAACCGGGTTTTTCAATGTTGGATTTATGTAGGTTTTGGATTTCCTAAACTGTTGAATCGCATTCTTTCGTATACCTGGGACGGCAACATTCTGTGAGCGTTGGTTCGCGTCTCAATCCTAGCAAGTGTCATCTCTTCACTAGATTCTGATGCTGGTTTTAACTCTAACCCAGATTCAGTAGGCGCTGGAACTATTATTTTTAATATACTTTCTATTGGAAGCAGATACAAATTGTGGCGCAAAAGGGCCATTAATAAATCTTCTTTGAAAGCTCGATACAGCCAAGCTAATGTACTCCGGTGATTGCCGCTGCGGTTGCTTTTAACAGCTAAGTAAATGTAAAAATTGCTGCTAGACCAGCGATAAATGCTGCTGGGAATTTCGGGATGTTGCTGTCGAACATCTGCCATAATTAAAGAGTCAGATTTTGCCATTGCTGCATAGTTGCTAGACATACTGCTGGCAATCTGCCGGTAGCCAACTAAGTATTCTGGCACGACTTTAAATTGATAATGTTCGGCTATGCGGAGGTGAAGTTCCCAGTCTTCGCAGCCTTGAGCATTTTCTAGTTTAAGTTTGCCGTTGTAACCGCCGACTTTTGCAAAACAAACGCGGCGGATAGAGATGAGCTGGCATTGCCTATAAAATATTTATAAATTAATGCTGTGTAAACATATCCTTCGATGGTTGAGTTGTAAAATCCACCTGTGAGCAAGTCTTTTTCATTTATATCAACTGACCAGGAATAGACAACTCCGACAGATGCTGCTGAGGAAGTCAGGCATTTCACTTGTTTTTCTAGGTTTTGGGGATACCAAATATCGTCGGCATCGATGGGAGCAATATATAGCCTTTCGAGCGTAACATGAGGTGCACGCTTGATAAGCGGGCATAGGCCTCCGTGGGCATAGGCCTCCGTGGGCATAGGGCATAGGCCTCCGTGGGCATAGGGCATACCTCACCAAGATTGAGAACTGCTATATTCGCCTTTTGATTTTTCAATTGCTAGGTTGCGGGCGACGGCGACGCCAGCATTTGACTGTTGGAATAAGATGACTCGGCTATCTTTTTGAGCAAAAGATTGGACGATTTCGGCTGTTGTATCTGTAGAGCCGTCGTCAACTGCTAAAACTTCTATGTTTTGATAAGTTTGATATCAGACAGACTCTAAGGTTTTAGCAATAAAATTTTCAGCGTTTAAAGGTGGTATGATGACTGAAACTAACGCTTGATTTAAAGTGTTTTGGAAGGTGTTCATGTAATATAAAAACTTGTTTATGTAAAAGTTGTGGCTCAAAGGGGGCTAGCTAAGGGTATGTTAGCAAATTACGAAAGCTCGATCGTACAGTGTCGGAAATTTTAAGAGGTATATTTAAAATATATTGCTAAAAGTCATAAAATGTGCATTGAGTCCGCAGTCGCGATCGAGACTTGGTGCAGGAGTCACTTGCGGATGAGGTCTGTAAAAGAAATTGTACCGTGCAAGTGCTGACCGTTCCGGGGTGTCCGTATAAACGATGTTTGATTTTATACGGTGTTCCTACTTATAAAATCAAAGTCTTGTGCATTGCACCACAGCCGCACCAATATGCTGCTGGGGCTTTTTCCCAAGTTTACACAAACAATGATATATTTAAAGATTTTGTAAAGCTGTTGTCTGCATCAGGTCAGTCTCAGCAAGATATGGCGTAAAATAGAGGTAAGAATGGGGAAAATCAAATCGAGAATACCAGCAAAAAATCTAGTTGAAGACAAACAGAAATCGAGTTATAAATAAAAAAGTAGAGCTGATTTTACCCTTCGTAAAGTAGCACCAATAAAATTCCAGCAAATTTTAGCCCCTGCAATTTAAACAATTTAGGTAATGATTTCTACCGCCGACCCCACTGTATCCGTTATTATCCCCGTCCACAACGGGGGCGCTTTCTTCCGCACCTGTTTGTCAAAACTGGCTCAAGCTGTGCCCAGGCCGATCGAGATTATTGTAGTAGCAGATGGCGAAAGCGACGGTTCCTGGCGTCTGGCCAACGAATTCGGCGCCAAAGTGATCAGGATTCCCGAATGCGGGGGGCCAGCGCGGGCAAGGAATTTGGGTGCCCAAGCTGCAAAGGGAGATATTCTGTTTTTTGTGGATGCTGATGTCGCTGTTTGTCCAGAAGCTGTGGGCTATGCGATCTCGGTGTTCAAAAATAATCCCTACTTAGCTGCTTTCATCGGCTCTTACGACGATGCTCCAGGAGATCCCGATTTTCTATCGCAGTACAGGAACTTGCTGCACCACTACGTCCACCAAACAGGTAACGAAGAGGCTTCGACTTTTTGGGGCGCTTGCGGAGTGATTCGCCGGGAAATTTTTTTGCAGATGGGCGGCTTTAATGAGAGTTACCGCCAAGCTTCGATCGAAGATATTGAGTTCGGCTACCGTTTGAAACAAGCAGGTTATAACATTCGGCTGTGCAAAACATTGCAGGTGAAGCATTTAAAGCAGTGGAAACCTATGGGTATGGTGAAAGCTGACTTTTTCTACCGAGCACTGCCTTGGACAGAACTGATTTGGCGCGATCGCCAATTGAATAACGACCTCAACTTGCAAGTTTCAAACCGCATCAGCGTGATTTTAACTTATGCAGTGCTGCTGGCAATTTTGGGGACGTGCTGGTCGCTGAGCTTTCTCCTACTGGCTGGTTTGCTGGCAATACCGCTGGTAGCAATTAATGCACCGCTTTACCGATTTTTTCACCGTAAACACGGTATCCTATTTGCCCTGAAAACTATTCCGTGGCACTGGCTTTTCTACTTTTACAGCGGACTGGCATTCGCGATCGGCACTGGTCGCTACTTATACCAAAAAAAGCCTGTGACTGGCAAAGTTAGCTTGCCAGTATCCGCTCAATAAATCAAGGCAATTTGTGCTTAAACATCAGGTCGATCGCTCGTTTCTCAGGGTATTCACGGGTGCATCTATCACTGTGACAAGTTATAAATAACTGTATAGTTTGGATAAAAAAGCTGGAGGTAGGCTGAGTGAAAAATTATCCTGTTGCGATCGTCGGTGCAGGCCCTGCGGGCTTGACTGCTGCCTACGAGCTAGTCAAACAAGGCATCATCCCTGTTGTACTAGAAAAAGGTGATAAAGTTGGGGGAATAGCTCGCACAGAAACCTACAAAGGCTATCGTTTCGACATTGGCGGCCACCGCTTTTATACTAAAGTTGAAGCCGTGCAGCAGTTGTGGCAAGAGGTACTGGGAAATGAGTTTATTAAAGTGCCGCGATTGTCGCGAATTTTTTATCGAGGTAAATTTTTTAACTATCCGATCAGTGCCTTCAATACTCTCTTTAATTTGGGCATAATTGAGAGTACGCTGATTATTTTGAGTTATCTGAAAGTGAGAATTTGGCCGCTTCGGGAAGAAAAAACTTTTGAACAGTGGGTGATCAATCGTTTTGGCGAACGCTTGTATAAAACATTTTTTAAGACTTACACTGAAAAAGTTTGGGGCATTCCTTGTTCGGAAATTCAAGCAGATTGGGCGGCGCAGCGGATTAAAGGATTGTCGCTGACGACTGCAATTATTAATGCTTTGTTTGGCAGCAACGACACTAAAACATTAATCAAAGAGTTTGATTATCCGGCTTTGGGGCCGGGGATGATGTGGGAAAAGTTTGCGGAAGCTGTGGAGAATAAAGACGGCAAAGTTTATCTCGATACTAAAGTGATTAGCTTTGAGCGTGAAGGTAATAAGATTAAAAGTATTACTGCGGAGCAAAACGGAGAATTAGTTCAATATTCGGCTGATAATTTCATTACGAGTATGCCGGTATCGGCGCTGGTAGCAAGAATGAAACCGCAGCCGCCCGAAGAGGTATTGCACGCCGCGCGATCACTCAAATATCGAGATTTTTTGATTGTAGCGCTGATTGTCGATCGCAAGGATTTGTTTCCTGACAACTGGATTTACATTCACTCCCCCGAAGTCAAAGTTGGACGCATTCAAAACTTTAAGAATTGGAGCGCCGCTTTAGTTCCTGATGTCAGCAAAAGTTGTTTAGGAATGGAATATTTCTGTAGCGTAGGCGACGAGATTTGGGAAATGTCGGACGCGGAACTTGTCGAATTAGCAACTCGCGAATTGGTTGGTTTGGGGTTAGCAACAACTGCTGATGTGGAAGATGGAGTTGTCATACGGCAACTTAAAGCTTATCCAGTTTATGATGGGGAATATCGAGGACACTTGCAGGTACTTGAAGGTTTTTTGAAGGGAATTGAGAATTTGCAGACGATCGGGCGAAATGGTATGCACCGATACAACAACCAAGACCATTCCATGCTGACGGGAATGCTGGCTGTGAGAAATATTCTTGGCGAAAAGCACGATTTGTGGGATGTGAATACTGAGCGATCGTACTATGAAGATTTTAGTGTCGATCGCTCAAAAGAAAAGAAGGATTCGGATTTGATTTCGCAGTCCATATAGCCAGCCGAGATAGGGATTGCCATGAAAAAAGCGAACCTGCCAAACTTAATCGGCTTCGCAGCAAGCATCTTCGTGCTCCTGCTTTCAGTGCAGTGGTTTGTCCCTATCCAACTCGACTTAATCGAAGCGATAGCCGCGATCGCTTCTGCTTGGAGCGTTTGGCTGCTTGCTAAAAACAATCCCCTAGGCTGGTGGATCGGCTTAATCGGAGTTATCGCCTACGCTGCGGTGTTTTATAAAGTTAAACTTTACGGCGAAGTTGCGATTCAATTCTTCTATTTAATCACGAGCTTGCAAGCAATTTATATTTGGCTGCGGGGCGGCGAAAACAGCACAGAAAAACCTGTATGTCGCATTTCCCAACGCGGGCTCATCCTCACCGCAGTATTAGTTACAGTGGGCGTATTTGGCTTGCGAACAGTATTAGTATATTTGGGCGGTGCAGCACCATTTTGGGACGCCCTAACCACCATCTTAAGCGCGATCGCCCAGTTATACCTGATGGAACGCTATCTCGAAAGCTGGTATTTGTGGATTGTTGCAGACACGATTTACGTTCCCTTGTATGCCTCGCGGGGGCTATATCTGACGAGTATTTTGTACGCGATATTTTGCTTGATGGCAATTTTCGGACTGCAAAATTTTCAGCGGATTTACTCGGAACAAAAGTTAAAACAGCAGCAATCTTTATGATACTCGGTGTTACTGTAGGCAAATTTTACCCCTTCCACAAAGGACACGATTACTTAATTCGAGAAGCTAAAAAAAAGGTTGACCGTTTAATCGTTCTCGCCTGTTACAAAACAAATCAAGCAGTTGCAGGAAGCGTTAGAGCCGACTGGATTCGGTTTTTGCATCCCGACGCAGAAGTTATCGAAGTGCTCGACGATTTGCCGGAAGCCCCCGAACCTTGGGCTCAGAGGACTCTTGAGGTGCTTTCAGGGCGAAAACCCGATATCGCTTTTACTTCAGAAGATTACGGGGAACCTTGGGCAAAACTGATGGGATCTCAACACTGTGCAGTCGATCGCCAACGGCTCAAATTCCCGATTTCTGGAACGCAATTGCGATCGCACCTAGCCGAACACTGGCAAATGCTGACTCCCCCAGCCAAGGCCTACTTTGCCAAACGAGTCTGCGTGCTGGGTGTAGAATCGAGCGGCACGACTACCCTAGCACGATCGCTCGCACAGCACTACCAAACTGCTTGGGTTCCCGAATACGGCAGGTGTTACTGGGAAGGCAGGCAATATTCGCCCGATCCTGAAATTTGGGACAGCTATGAATTTGTAGAAATTGCCAAGAAACAAGCTGCTATAGAAGACGATATTGCTACTCGCGCTAACCAAGTGGTTATTTGCGATACAGACGCTTTAGCTACTTGTATTTGGCACAAACGTTACCTTGGTTCCGAACACCCGATGGTCGAGCAAATTGCAGACAGCCGCCGCTACGATTTGTATATTTTGACTCAGCCGGATTTCGGATTTGTTCAGGATGGAACGCGAGAAAGCGAACATTTACGAATGACTATGCACCAGCAGTTTGTGGAGGTTCTTCAGAATAAAGGAAAGCGGTATATTACTGTGGGAGGAACGCACGACTTGCGAATGTTGGAGGCAATTGGGGCGATCGATTCACTGTTGGTGTTTGAACCGTTAAAGGAGCTAGAAAATTAGGAATAAGTGGAGTGCGAGCGCGCACTTTTTATGTGCGGGCGATCGCTCTTTTGAAATATCTCTTGCTTCTCAAGATATCTATTAGAATAGTCGAAATAGGCGGTTAAAAGGATTGCAGGGAAACGATTTATGAAACTCACGGATTTGCCCCAAGATGTTCTCGCTGATTTATGTCAGGATCAACAGTGGCGATTAGATATCGATCCAGGATTTGACAGCAAACACGAATTTTGGATGGCGTGGCACCATTTTCTCAAGTTACCGGAGGAATCCTACTTTGAGATCGCCGAAGATAGTCTGGCAGATTTTCTCACAGTTGAAGAGTATAATTTGCTGCTGCCAGTGCCGCGATCGCACCATGCCAGCATCCATCCCATTCGATTGATTCCGAGTGCTGACCAACAGACACTCACCCTGTTTCTTCAGGACTCTTACCATCGTGATTGGTTCACAAAGCCCAGCGATGGCCGTTATGGATTTCTGGCGATCTGCGATCGCTATCAGAAGTTTGGTTGCGATTTCTATCTGGCCAGCTATTATCATTTCGCTTACCTCCTCGGAAAGGATTACGAAGTGGCTGTAGCGATTCTTACTCAAAAATTAGGTCAGCTACCGTAGTTGATGTCCGATTGAATGATATCGATTAAGATTAGTTTGTAGTGAGGAATTTAGTCCTTCGATCCTGCGGACTAAAGTCCTCACTACAAACCGGATCGATCGCCCTCAAGCGCTAAGCGGAGGAATTTGACCGGGAATGATATCAAATATCATCAGGTAACGGTGGCAGTAATGCCTCTATTTGCACCAGCAAACTAGGCAAAATACTTGTAACGATATTCCAAATAACTTCCGAACTCACTTGGTCATAGCGATGAACCAAAATATTTCGTAAGTTAATCGCATTTCGCCAATCAATTTCGGGATGAAACTGCTGAAACTCGATCGAAACTCTCCGAGCGGCTTCGCCCAAAATCCCCAACTGCCGCTCTACGGCACTTTGCATAAACACACTTTCAAGATAAGTCTCGGATGAGGCATTCGCCGTAAACTCTTGAATCCGACGGATTGCCTGCGCCATGTTCCAAAGTGAAACACTATCCCGATCGTTGGCTTGCATAAATCACTCGATAGGTTTTCAAAATGTTCGATCGCAGATAGGGATTTTCTAACAGCTTTTTTTCCACCAAATCTACAGATCGCTGAAATAAATGCTCTATCTCTTCCTGCATACCCAATAAATGAGACAGCGTGAGGCGGTGTGATGGCTCGTAAGTAACTAATACATCCACATCACTATCAGGGCGAAAGTCATCCCGCAGCACCGAGCCAAACAGGGCAAACTCGACTATGTTCCAGCGCTGGCAAAATTGCGCGATCGCATCCAGAGAGACTTTTAATCGATCGCTCACTACATATTCTAAATCCGCTTGTAACTCAATCATCCGCGAGCAAACCTCCAACGAGAGAAACTAACGTCTGAGCTAAAGTGAAGCAATGGCATCGCTAACTTTCACCATCAGTGTCATCGGATCGATCGGCCCCACAGTAAACCCGCACTTCTGGTAAAACTCCTTCGCATCTTCCGAAATAGCGTGTACGAGAATTGCGCGTATCCCTACAATTTCAGCAGCTTGCAAAGTGCGAAGAATTGCATCCTGCAGCAAAGCGCGTCCGATGCCGCAGCCTTGCCAGTTGCGATCGACTGCAAGCCGTCCAATCACCATAACAGGAATCGGATCGGGCATATTGCGCCGGACTTTACCCGTTGCAGCAGTTAGTGCTATTGCTCCATTTACAAGATAATAGTACGCAATGACTGCTTGGCTATCGCACAAAACATAAGTCCGTGAAGCCCCCTCTGACTCATTTTTCAGAACGCGACGCTTGAGCCATTCATCTAACTGAATGTTGCCTGAATCAAAGGTCTCTATTTGATGTAACGAGTTCAGTTTTTCAGGCGAGCCGAGTTGGTCTAAATCTCGATCTAATCCCACGGAGATGTTGTTTTTAGTAATGCGTTTAGCTTCTGATTTGGCGTCGGCGGTGCATCCAGCAGCGCCAAAAATTGCTTAAATTTAAGTTCATCTAACCCAAAAAAACAGCGGTCTAGAATCACATCTTGAGCTTTTTGGTAAGCTGATTCAAGCATGAACTCCGATCGGCTCTTTCCCTGTAATTGGGCCGCGCGATCGATGAGAGCGCGTTGATTCGGCTTAGCTCGAATGTTGATTGTCACATCGCGGGTCTGACTGACTGACCCTTCAGATGCTGGCGGGTGCATAACAGTTACCTCTGGCTAGACACATTAGTAATTAGAGCTAGTAGCAGCATATTTATATGCTAATTTTTTGTATACACAATGTCAACACATTTACTAAAATCTGCGATCGCGGATCTAGTAAACCGCGATGGAATCGTGAACTAACGCATTGTACGGGCAGCCCCCGCCGCCCCTGAGACAGGAGTTCTGGCCCCAGTCCTGATGTTGCCTTTGTAGGTGTGTTGTTGATAGTTGACACAAATTTTTTAAACTTGTGCTAACTCTTGACTACATACTTAAAACAGTGAAAATATGCTAAGACGCAAGCAACAAACAAACCAACCTATGAACTTTTCCCAGAAGTCAGGGGGCAAAAGTGCCACATCCCCAAAAATCAACTCAACAAAGAATCTCGGCGTCGGAGAATTGCGGAAATTACTTTTTGCCGCCGGAATAGCCTCTCTGTGCGCTAGCTGTCAAAATCCTCCAGCACCCACCGCCACAACTCCCGGAGGCAGCCCCGGAACCAGTCCCGCAGCCACTCCCGTCGCAGTCAGCAGCCCCGGCGACCCAAATACAGTCAAAATTGTCTCCATGCTCCCGATGACAGGTAGCGCCTTGGGTCAATCTCAAACAATGGTCAACGGCATCAAACAAGCACTTGCCGAAACCGACTCCAAAGCTTGCGACGGAAAAATCAAAATCGAATACGAAGTGCTCGACGATGCCACCGCCGCCGCCGGCAAATGGGACCCGGGCCAAGTAACCTCCAACTCGAACAAAGCCGTTGCTGACGGTTCGGTAGTTGCCGCCATCGGTCACTATAACTCCGGTGCAGCCAAACTTTCCATTCCCGTGCTCAACCAAGCTAACATCGTCATGATCAGTCCGGCCAACACTTATCCGGGACTGACTAAACCAGGAAAAGGCGAAGCCAAAGAACCCAACGTTTATTATCCCTCAGGCACTCGCAATTTCACCCGCGTTGTCCCCGCTGACGACCTTCAAGGAGCTGTAGCTGGCAACTGGGCAAAATCTTTAGGCGTGCAAAAAGTATACATTCTCGACGACCAAGAACTCTACGGCAAAGGCATCGCTGATGTTTTTGAAGCAACTTCTAAAAAGTTGGGAATTCAAGTCCTCGGAAGAGAGGGAATTGATATTAAAGCTAGCGACTACAAGGCGTTAATGAATAAGATCAAAGCTTTAAATCCAGACCTGATTTACTTCGGCGGCACTACTCAGAGCAATGCCGGACAAATAATTAAAGACATGAGAAATGTCGGGATGGCGGCCGATGCAGTTAAGTTCATGGGCCCCGACGGCATTAAAGATCAAGCTTTAATCGATGCCGGAGGCAAAGATGCCGAAGGAGTTTATGCTACTTTTGGCGGCTTGCCTCCTCAAGAATTGACTGGTGTGGGTGCGAAGTGGTACGAAAGTTACAAGGCAAAATATAATGCTGAACCGGAAGCTTATGCAGCATACGCCTATGAAGCTGCTAAAGTTGCGATCGGCGCAATTAATAAAGTTTGCAAAAATGACCGCGCTGCTATCCGCGAAGCTGTATTAGCCACTAAAGATTTTAACGGGGTACTCGGCACTTGGAGTTTTGACACCAACGGCGACACGAGCTTGACTACAATGTCAGGAAATGTTGTTAAAGGTGGTAAGTGGGAGTTCGTGAATGCGCTCAAGACGGAATAATTAATTAGAAGGAAGAAGGAAGAGGGAAGAGGGAAGAGGGAAGAGGGAAGAGGGAAGAGGGAAGAAGGAAGAGGGAAGAAAAATCCTTCAACTTTTTTAATTTCCCAATTTCCAATTCCCACTGCCCAATGCCCAATTCCCAATGCCCAATTCCCAATGCCCAATTCCCAATGCCCAATTCCCAATGCCCAATTACTCAAAAACATGAAGAACTGGAAAAGTATTCTCTTATATCTAGGTGTAGTTTATATAGTTTTGCTATTAGGCCCGATCGCAGGATTTGATCTGCCAAAAATAGTTGGAGAAATAGCCAGCAATCCAGAAGTTTTTATCCAACAACTATTAGTTGGTCTTGTCAACGGGGCGCTGATTGCAATTATTGCTTTGGGTTACACGATGGTTTACGGCATTATTGAGTTAATCAATTTTGCTCACGGCGATTTGTATATGTTGGGCGCTTTTGCTTCCCTAACCGTGTTCGGGGCTTTTGGCATTCAAGATGGCGCACCTTTAGGTATTGCTATACCGGTGATGTTAGTCGCTTTAATTGTATGTTCGGTGTTTTGTGCTGGACTGAATATTGTTGTCGAAAAGTATGCTTATCGACCTTTGCGAAATGCTCCGCGTTTGGCTCCTTTAATTTCTGCAATTGGAGTTTCTTTTATTTTCCAAAATATGGGGCTGTTTTGGGGAGGATTGAAAGCTTTTATTCCGGTGATGGGTTCTAATTCTGCTGCTCCGAAAAGCTTTCCCGATTTGTTACCGCGAGTTGATATTTTCAAAGCTTTGGGAATTCAAACGAGTATTGTATTTACTACAAAAGATTTAATTGTTTTGGTGGTGGCTGTGGTATTGATGGTTTTGCTTCATGTGTTTGTCCAGTACACTCGTCTGGGAAAGGCGATGCGGGCAACGGCTCAAAGCCGCGATGCTGCTAAAATTATGGGGATTAATGTAGATCAGATTATTGCTCTGACTTTTTTGATTGGTGGAGCTTTGGCGGGTTCGGCGGGAATTTTAGTGGGTTTGTACAACAATACGATTGTGTTTACGATGGGTTTTACGGCGGGTTTGAGGGCTTTTACGGCCGCGGTTTTGGGGGGGATTGGCAATATTGTCGGGGCGATGTTAGGAGGGGTTTTGATTGGGTTGCTTTCGTCTTTGAGCGATCAGTATTTGTCGAGCCGCTGGACTAATGCTTGGGTGTTTGGGGTTTTGGTGGTGATTTTGGCTTTTCGGCCAGGGGGCTTGTTGGGCGAGAATGTTCAGGAGAAGGTTTGAAATAGCAGGGTTGAAATAATGGCAATAGACATTTATCATAATAATGTAAGGACTGCCTGAGAAAAAGTTTAGGACTCGTGCATCTAGACGGAAATCAAGCACTCATTAGCTTTGGGTTGTATCAAGCATACTTTCGCAACTTGACATAAACATGGTCGCTTCTGAATTACCCCAAAGTTGACAATGATCTAAAAGCTAATACCATTTTTTTAAAGATGTGATAGACTTATGTAAGAAGTAAAGGAGCCAATAAAAATGTCTGGTCGCCCTAA
>NZ_JAUBTK010000099.1:0-26063 GCF_036702455.1 Microcoleus sp. D2_18a_D3 | reverse complement strand
GATTCCAGGCGACTGAAGTCGCAGCCGCTTTCCTCCCCATGTCTAAAGCCAGGGGCTTCTCGCTCGTTTTCTGGTGAGTCAATTTGGGGCTGAGGCTGGAAGTCTAGCGGCCCAAAATTCCGTCGAAGGCCGAAGGCATCCGGGTTCAATGCGATAAAAAAGCCACCAACAGGCAATAAACTGGAAAAATACTGTAAAAAAAGTTAAGAATCGGAGCATACTCCAGATTTTTGATATCGGGCAAAGCAAGGTAGAAATCGATGAGCTTAAAAGAACGCATTGACGAAGAAATCAAAGCAGCCATGAAGTCCAAGGACAAAGTTCGCTTGGAAACAGTTCGTGGCATCAAGAAATTTATTCTCGAAAAAGAAGTCAGCCTTCGTCCTTCCGGCCAAGACACGCTGACAGAAGCTCAAGAAATGGAAATTTTGATGCAAATAGCCAAACAGCGCCGGGATTCGATCGAACAATACCGCAAAGGTGGCCGCGAAGATTTAGTGGCACAAGAGGAGGCGGAGTTAGCAATTGTTGAAGAGTATTTGCCACCCCAGATGTCAGACGAAGAGGTGAGTCAAGTCGTTGACGAAGTGATTGCCTCGGTTGGCGCTACTTCTGCAAAAGATATGGGCAAGGTGATGGGCAAGGCAATGCAGCAGCTTAAGGGCAAAGCAGACGGTAACAGAATTCAAGACATGGTGAAAGCAAAGCTTAACAGTTGACAGTTGACAGTTGACAGTTGGCAGTTGACAGTTGGCAGTTGACAGTTGACAGTTGACAGTTGACAGTTGGCAGTTGGCAGTTGGCAGTTGACAGTTGACATCTCGCATAAATAATTTCCAGCTTTATCGAAAAAATGGGTCTAAAACCCCGTGCTTCTAGCACGGCTTTGGATTAAAATAGAGATGGTTGAAATCCACAAGGTGGGCGGTTGTGAAGCGGCTTTTAGTCGGCACCCTCGAACCTGAAAGCTCTTTAAAAGCACAAAGAAGGGTAGCGAAAACCTTGTAAAACACAGCTAGAGAGTCAACGCATTCTCAAGACCAGAAAATCCCTAATTCGGTTCAATCAATCCAGTAGGGCGGGGCACGCCCGAACTCTAGGTCGTATCCTAGTACGCTTTTGGAGATAGACCCTCTGGGGTTGCTGTAAGTCAGACTCGTCAATTGGTGTTTTTTCACGGTTGAAAGGTTTGAGAATTGCCTGCAAGGGATATGGTGCCTAAAGGTCAGTCGCTGAATTAAGAATCTCCGGACTTGATAGACGGAGAGTGTCAAAGAGATGTATGGCTTAGGTCGAGGGGCGACAATTTATTAGAAGGCCAAAAAACCCGGTTTCTACGAAAAATCGTGCATTTCTCCCTTGAGATATTGACGCAGAAACCGGGTTTTCGAGCGGATATGCGGGTTGCAAGCTGTGTATTTTCGTGAAAAAACCCGGTTTCTGAGCATCCTTGCGTCCAAGAATGTCAAAAAAATGTAAAATACTAACTTTGGTCGGGACTGGGGACTACAGAGAGTGAAGTCTGCTCAAGAGCATTAAAGACCTAGCATTACTAAGTCTGTGAGCGATCGTCTATTTTTTAACAGTTTCAACTTAAACTTATGCAGCCACCTATTGCTATTGGAACTCTCCTACAAAACCGCTACCGCTTGGTGAATATTTTAGGTCAAGGAGGATTTGGCCGGACTTATTTAGTAGAAGATTTGGGACGGTTTCAAGAACGCTGCGCCCTGAAGGAATTGATTCCGGTGCAAAGCGGGCCTTATGTTTTGGAAAAATCGAAGGAATTGTTTCAAAGAGAGGCGGCAATACTTTACCAAATTGGGCACCCACAAATTCCCCAGTTTCGGGCAATATTTGAAGAGAACCAGCGTTTGTTTTTAGTGCAGGATTACGTGGAAGGAATGACTTACCGCGAACTGTTGCTCGATCGAACTTCAAATGGCCGCACCTTCACCGAAGCCGAAGTCTTGGTATTTATCCGGCAAATGCTGCCGGTACTCGCTCACATCCACGCCCGCGGCATCATCCACCGCGACATCTCCCCAGAAAATATCATCCTCCGTGAAAACGACAAGTTGCCGGTGCTGATTGACTTTGGAGTGGTGAAGGAACTTGCCACCAAAGTCCAGTCTCCCGAAGGAACAGCCCACGCGACAACTGTCGGTAAAATCGGCTACGCGCCGATGGAACAGTTGCAAAGCGGGCGGGCAACAGCCAGCAGCGACCTCTACGCTTTAGCCGTAACGGCGATCGTCCTGCTGACAGGCAAAGAACCGCAGGAATTGCTCGATCAAACAACGCTGCAGTGGAATTGGCAGCAGCAAGCGCAGGTGAGCACGGGTTTGGCTTTGGTGCTGAATCGGATGTTGAGCCGGTCTCCGGGCGATCGATATCAATCTGTCAGCGAAGTCGCCCAAGCACTCGACGCCCAAACTAATCCTAAACCTAGCCAGCCAACTGTACCGCCCGCGCCGCCAGCAGTAGTGCAGACAAACCCTTCGCTAATAGCAACGGTGGCCGTGGGCAGACCGCCAGAGCCAGCCGCCCCGAGTTCCCCCCCGCCAAACCAGCCAGACCCTTTAATTGAGCCTGCTGGCGACACTTTTTGGGACAATCCCATCGCTGCGATCGGACTGCTGGCCGGCTTAGTAATCTTGACGGGCTTTGGTTCCTGGGCTTTAGTCGGCTCATTTCTCAACAATTCGCGGCCCAAACCCACTCCAACACCGCCAGCACTTACAAGTCCCACGCCGACACTAACTCCGATACCAAACCCGCTACCTTTGCCAACCCCAACCCCGCAACCTTTGCCAACCCCAAGCCCCGAACCTTTACCAGAACCAAGCCCAGAACCTTTGCCGGAACCAAGCCCAGAACCTTTGCCGGAACCGAGCCCAGAACCTTTGCCGGAACCAAGCCCAGAACCTTTGCCGGAACCAAGCCCAGAACCTTTACCAGAACCAAGCCCAGAACCTTTGCCAGAACAAAGCCCAGAACCAAGCCCAGCGCCAACTCCGATACCAAAACCGACGCCAGCGCCGACTCCCGCGCCCAAACCAACACCCGCACCCAAACCAACGCCCGCACCAACACCCGCACCCAAACCAACGCCCGCACCCGCACCAACACCCGCACCAACACCCGCACCCGCACCAACACCCGCACCAACACCCGCACCCGCACCATCGCCGGAACCTGCCCCAACACCCGCACCATCGCCGGAACCTGCCCCAACTCCTGCACCGTCGCCGGAACCCCCGCCGGAACCCGCGCCGGAACCGGAACCTGCGCCAACTCCCGCACCATCGCCGGAACTCTAAACTTCTGGCAAAATTCCCCTAGACTGAGGTTGAGGCCAATTATTTGTTAGCTTTTTGCCAATGAACTCGCTGCTAATTACTGGAACTGATACCGACGCGGGCAAAACTGTTTTGACCAGCGCTCTGGCTGCTTATTGGCAAATGTATTTTCCCGATCGCAGTTTGGGACTTCTGAAACTCATGCAAACGGGAACGGGCGATCGCGAACTTTACACCCGTTTGTTTTCCCTCGACCAATCCCCCGAAGAACTCAATCCGCTGCACTTTGATGCGCCTCTAGCACCGCCAATTGCTGCGGAACGGGAGGGGAGACGTATCGAACTCGAAAAGGTCTGGACGGCGTGGCAAAGCCTCTCTGAACGCAAGGATTTTGTGTTGGTGGAAGCTTTGGGAGGGCTGGGATCGCCTGTAACGCGGGAACTCACTGTGGCCGATATTGCCAGGGATTGGCGGCTGAGAGGGGTTTTGGTAGTACCTGTGAGGTTGGGGGCGATCGGGCAAGCTGTGGCAAATGTTGCTCTCGCCAGACACACTGGTTTTAAGCTCACAGGTATTGTGCTCAATTGCGTTAAAGCTTATTCTGAACAAGAAATTGCCGATTTAGCGCCCCTTGATTTGATCCAGTCTCTGACTCAAATACCTGTGTTGGGTATTTTGCCGCATTTAGATGACCCGACTGACCTTGCTAAATTAGCTAAAATTGCTTCAGATTTAGATTTAGAACAGTTACTGCCAGGGGTTAATTTAATTCCTCAGACTTCTAAATAACCCTATTCTCAACACCTCTCTTTCTCATTCTTCTCTTCCTCTGCGTACTCTGCGCCCTCTGCGGTTCATTTAAAAAAAATCTCCGGCACAACTGGGATAGGATTGAAGAAGATTTTATTTTAACCGCAGAGACCGCAGAGAGCGCAGAGAAAGAGAAAAGAGAGTTTCACAAATTCTTCATGGTTGCTATAATTAGTGATTACCATTTATCAATTGATTAAATCTAAAACATCATCAAAACAAAAGGAGAATAAAACATGGTTTCTACTTTACCGAATTTAACCTCTGTCGATTTATCTCAGTGGCGGCTGGAGATTAGAAATTTGCAGCCTCAGCTAGTCGAATGGCGTCGTCTTTTGCACCAAAAACCCGAGTTGAGTTTTGATGAAAATTTAACGGCGCAGTTTATCTCCCAAAAGTTGCAGGAATGGGGAATAGATCATGAAACTAATATTGCTAAAACTGGTATAGTCGCAACTATAGACAGCGGCAAACCGGGGCGGGTTTTGGCAATTCGAGCTGATATGGATGCTTTGCCTATTCAAGAGGAAAATGAGGTGGATTATCGCTCGCAGCATGATGGAATTATGCACGCTTGCGGCCACGACGGTCACACTGCGATCGCCCTCGGTACAGTCTGTTATCTGGCTAAGCACAAACACAGCTTTTCGGGTAAGGTAAAATTTATCTTTCAGCCCGCTGAAGAAGGGCCAGGGGGCGCAAAACCGATGATTGAAGCGGGTGTTTTGAAGAATCCTGATGTTGATGCGATCGTCGGCTTGCATTTGTGGAACAATCTACCTTTGGGTACTGTAGGCGTCCGCAGCGGCGCGCTGATGGCGGCTGTCGAAGTTTTTGACTGCACGATTTTTGGCAAAGGTGGACACGGCGCAATGCCACATCAGACTGTGGACTCGATCGTAGTTACAGCCCAAATTGTCAGCGCTTTGCAGGCAATTGTCGCGCGGAACATTGACCCGATCGACTCAGCGGTAGTAACTGTCGGCAAATTCCACGCAGGCCACACCCACAACGTCATTGCCGACACCGCTCAAATCGGTGGCACGGTGCGCTATTTCAATCCAGCATATCAAGGTTATTTTGCCCAGCGAATCGAGCAAGTAATTGCCGGAATTTGTCAGAGTCACGGGGCCAATTACCAATTAGATTATTGTTCGCTTTATCCGCCAGTTATTAATGATTCGAGAATAGCTGAATTGGTGCGCGGCGTGGCAGAATCAGTTGTCGAAACTCCTGCGGGAATAGTGCCGGAATGTCAAACAATGGGCGGCGAGGATATGTCCTTCTTTTTGCAAGAAGTCCCCGGTTGTTATTTCTTTTTGGGTTCGGCAAATCCAGAGAAAAACTTGGCTTACCCGCACCATCACCCGCGTTTTGATTTTGATGAAACTGCGTTGGGGATGGGTGTAGAAATGTTTGTGCGCTGCGTGGAAAATTTTTGCGTGAATCAATGAAAGATTTTGTCATCCGGTGGGGGCGGGTTCACCAAAAGATTTAAAGAATGCAGACAGCTTAAATAAACCCGGCCCCACCCCGCGCGAGAGTCTTTTTACCGAGTTTGAAAGATATTCTGCACCATTTTTTTATCTACACTTGCCGCCTCCTTATCCAATTCGGCAATCTCCCCGGAGTCTAACTCCCAGCCCAAAGCACCAATATTATCCCTCGCCTGTGCCGCAGATTTCGCCCCCGGAATCGGAATAGTTTCTTTGCAGATGCACCAGTTGATTGCTACCTGCGAAACACTCTTGTTTCTGAATGCCGCTATTTCTCGCAAACACTCCAAAAGCGATCGCATTCCCGGAAGTAGCTGCTTGCACGCCAAACCTCGAATACCTTTAGGAAGAGAGCCATTTTCCGAGTATTTACCCGTCAGCAAACCCAAGGCTAGAGGACTGTAAGCAATCAATTTTATCCCCAATTCATCGCAAACATCTTTCAATCCGAGTTCTGTCACCGGATAGGTAGAAAGTAGCGAATATTGCACTTGTAAAGTAACAATAGGAATTTGGCGATCGCTAAATTTCCTATGCACCCATTTCAGCCGTTTCGGCCCGTAATTAGACAAGCCCACTCCCTTAACCAATCCTTGCTCGTAAAGGTCAGCCAAACCATCTAAAAGAGCCCCCTCTTGCCAAGGAGCATAATTGGCTGTAGACCAGTGCATTTGCACCAAATCTACATTTTTTCCGAGGCGCGCAGCAGAGGCTTTGCAAGCAGATATCATTGATTGTCGCGTCAGTCTCCAAGGATAAGCAGCCAGTTTTGTCGCAATACAAATACTGTCTTTATTTGCACCTTGATATTGTTGAGAAAACTGCCCCAAAAGCTGTTCGCTGCGTCCGTTTAATTTGCCAGTTCCGTAAGAGTCACCGGTATCGAATAAAGTGACGCCGTTACTAACACAAAGATTGAAAACGGCTTGCAATTCATCGTCCATACTTTCATTGTAGCCCCAGAGCAATCTGTTGCCCCAGGCCCAAGTGCCGCAGCCCATTTTTGGCAGTAAAATTGTTTGCTTTGTGTGCATTTTTATTGATGGGAGTTGTTGGTAATACGGATATTGTATAGGAACATAACTCGGTATCCCCTAGCCCCAAGCAGAGCTGTTTCATTCTGCCACGGGCCGCCAGGGACTCAAGTCCCTGTTTAATAGCATAAGTCGGTTAAAACCGACTCAAATAGTAATCTAAATTTTGAAAAGTCGAGTTACACATATATTCTGCGCTAACTCTATAGAAAAACAGCTTTGATAAAATTGCTACAGTCATCTTTAGACGACTTCAACTATGAGACAGGGGTTTAAACCCCTGTCGGACTGTCGGACTAATAGCACACCCTACAAAATTACCAATGACTGATGACTCTTTAATTCTTTTACGTGGTTGGCGAGGGCGAAGGTGTGCTGTTTTTGGTAGGTTGCTCTGGCTTAGCTTTGGGGTCTGGTTTGGGTGGCGCAGGCGGAGGGAAAGTCGCCGCGCGTCTGGGTATTTGTAGTGCTGTTCGGAATGCAGAAGACGGGAAGAAATCGCTAAATTGAGAAAGTCGAACTGCGAGGGGTTCTGGCGCATATTCCCACAAGCTTTCGTAGTAGAAGAAAGCGACGCCTAAGCCGTATCCTTGGACTGCTTGCACCTGAGATTTAATTTGCTGAATCGGTACGGGGTTATTTCTCAAACCTGTCATAATCCCAACTCCGGTGGGAATTTTTTGCTGTGCTTCTTGCATTTCCGGACGGTTAATCTTGTCCACAAATGATTCTAAATTGGGACGGTACACTTGCACGATTAGCTCGTCGGCAATATCCAAACGCACCCAAGCCAGCCAATCTTGCAGGTGATGTTTGTAAGCAAAATCGTAATAATTGGGAGAAATTGAGAAAATAGCATTGGGTTTGACTGCTTTGACGGCTTGATTTAGCTGCGACATAAAAGCGGTAATTTTATTGGCTCGCCACCGCACCCATGCTGGATTTTGAAAATCTTTTGGCGGAGGTTGTTTTGTTTCTTTGGTATACAAAGCAACTGTGTAGTCATCGTATCCAAATTCAGACGGCAAACTCATGTGATCGTCAAATTGAATGCCGTCTGCGTTATATTTAGTGGTGATTTCTAGTACGAGTTGGGTAATGAATTGCTGCACTTCTGGATGAAAGGGATTGAGCCAAACTACTTCGCCACCTGCACCGATTGATGTTTGGCTGCTATCCTGTTTTTGTGTCAGCCAATCGGGATGATTTAAGGCTAATTCTGAGGTGGGAGGAGCCATGAAACCAAACTCAAACCAAGGAATTACTAGCAGGCCTTGGCGGTGAGCTTGATCGATCAAATCTCCGATCATATCCTGTCCCTCTAACCCTCTGTAAATAAAGGGTTGAATGTCTTTTTGCTGCGCTACATCGCTGGGATACATTGCATAGCCAGAATTCCAGACAACGGGATAGATTGTGTTGAAATTTAACCGTTTTAGTTTGCTGACAGCATCTCCTAGTTTGCGACGATCTCTGAGGATGTCTTTGTCGTTTGTCGTCATCCAAACGCCGCGAATTTCCTGGCGGGGTTGCTGGGCGATCGCCGGAATGAAGTTGTTCGCCAGCAATACTATAATGAATGAGAGGGCAAACAGAAGCGGGAAAAGAGTTTTAATCGATCGCTGCCAACTGCGCGGAATGATGCGTAATGTCATAGTTTTGAATGGTGAGTTAGCTATTGAAACACACCCCGGCATAATTTGGTGATAAAATTTGCTCGCTCTACAGTCTACAACCATTGGCGCTAAATGTGAAATCGGTTAAGTGCAATGGGTGGATTGATGTTATGCGATCGCAACTGAGCTAAGTATAATCTCTGAGACAGAGGATAAGTGACAGCATTCTGTCTAACTGCTGGGAAATCATTAATTACGCACTGCCAGCTATCCTTACCGGAGAGTGCGGCCCAAGGAGTGCGAGTGCTGTACAATATCGGTGCTGGAACATTTCGATCGAACCTCTGTAATTGTGAAAGATTTAGTGTTAATTGGTGGCGGTCACAGTCATGCTATTGTATTAAAAATGTTCGGCATCAAACCGCTGCCGGGAGTGCGTTTGACTCTGATTAGCGACGTGCTGCACGCGCCTTATTCGGGGATGCTGCCGGGGCACGTTGCCGGGTTTTACGATTATGATGAATGTCACATCGATTTGCGATCGCTCGCGGAATTTGCCGGGTGTCAAATATTGATCGATCGGGCGATCGCGATCGACTTTAACAAAAACTTAGTTATTTGTCAAACTCGCCCTCCGGTTAATTTTGATGTGCTTTCTGTGGATATTGGCAGCACTCCCGCGACTTTATCTGTACCGGGTGCCGCAGAATATGCAATTGCAGCTAAACCCGTACCGGAGTTTTTAGCTAGCTGGAATCAGTTAATTTCCGAAAGGCAAAACCATCCCGAAAAACCGCTGCGAATTGCCATTGTGGGCGGCGGTGCAGGCGGCGTAGAATTAGCATTAAATATGCAGTTTCGATTGGGGAAGGAAGAAGGAAGAGGGAAGAAGGAAGAAGGAAGAGGGAAGTTCGGCAACGGATTCTGTAACGGATGTAACGGATGTAACGGATGTAACGGATGTCAGGAAGAAGGAAGAGGGAAGAAGGAAGAGGGAAGAAGGAAGAGGGAAGAAAATTTAGAAAATTTATCATCAGAAATTCATTTGTTTCATAGCGGTGCTGAATTGATGCAGGGACACAATCAGCGGGTGCGCCGACGCCTTCAAGAAATTCTCATCAGTCGCGGCATTCAATTGCATTTAAAGGAAAAAGTCTGTGTTGTAAAAAAGAGTGAGAAAGAAACCAATCCTCAATTCCCTACCAATTACCAAATTTCCTGTAAATCCGGTTTAGAATTAGAGTGCGATCGCATTTTTTGGGTGACACAAGCATCGGCAGCCAATTGGATAAGAGAATCCGGTTTAGCAGCAGACTCAAACGGCTTTATGCAAGTCAACGATTGCCTGCAATCCGTCTCTCACCCCAACGTATTTGGGGCGGGCGATATAGCTGCGATGGTTAATTATCCTCGTCCCAAAGCAGGCGTGTTTGCCGTGCGTCAGGGCAAACCGCTGTTTGAAAATTTGCAGCAGTTTTTATTGGGCAAACCGCTGAAACCCTTTGTACCGCAAGAACAATACTTAGGCTTAATTGGTACTGGGAATAAAAGGGCGATCGCCTCTCGCGGATCTTTGATGTGGGAATCGGCGCTGCTGTGGTACTGGAAAGATTGGATCGATCGCCAATTTATGCAAAAATTTAGCAATCTGCCCAAAACCCGCAATACCAAATAGCAAGACATTCAGATATTCTCCTCTCTTCCTCTGTGTCCTCTGCGTCCTCTGCGGTAAATAAAAAAAGTCTTATTGAAAAACCCTTTAAGCTTGCTATAGTAATATCAGAAGTAAGAAAAACTAACTATGTTCAGAAAAATTGGATTTGGGCTGCTTTGGATTGCATTTATCACCTACGCCTTTGTATTTGCACCACCCGACAGCCCCGAAAAAACCATCACACTAATTACCAATATTTCCACAGGCAAAATAGCAGACATCAACCCTTTAATTGTAGCGTTATTCAACCTCATGGGAGTCTGGCCGCTCATCTACAGTTGCGTCTTATTTGCTGACGGCAGGGGCCAGAAAATACCTGCATGGTTATTTGCCACTTTATCCTTTGGCGTCGGCGCTTTTTCCTTGCTGCCTTATTTAGCCCTGCGCGAACCGAATCCAGAATTTCCCGGTCATAAAAATATCTTTTTAAAGATATTAGACTCCCGTTTTACTGGAATTTTCTTAACATTAGCTGCGGTTGGTTTAGTTGCCTTTGGCTTGACAAACGGCGATTGGTCTGATTTTATTCAGCAGTGGCAGACTAGCCGCTTTATCCATGTAATGAGTTTAGATTTTTGTATGCTTTGCCTACTATTTCCTGCCTTATTAGGAGACGATATGGCGCGCCGAGGAATGCAGAACTCTACAGCATTTTGGGCAGTAACATTAGTGCCACTGTTCGGGCCGCTGGCTTATCTGTGTACGCGCAAACCGCTGCCGGAAACTAATACTGAAACTGTTACAAATTAGACAGCAGTGCCGGTAATTCTCAGTTTAATGTAGGAATCAATCACAATAAATCAGACAAGAACAGGCAAGATGACTGTTCCACAATAAGTAAGTAAGTTTTATTGTGGGTGGGCTTCGAGTCCGCCCATAAAAGACTAATTACAAATAGTACACAATCTGAGTATTAATCTAAATAATTATCTCCCAATCTCTAGCAAATGAAAAAATTTCCTATCGTTGGCATCACAACATACAACCGCTGTCCAGCAGGCGAATATCGCTTAAATGGAACTTATATTGATGCAGTTCAGGCGGCTGGTGGCATTCCGATTTTACTGCCGCCCCATCAATTAGATCCGGCTAGTATTTTGGATGCAGTAGATGGTTTGATTTTTTCCGGGGGGGGAGATATTAACCCAGAACTGTATGGCGGTTATGTCGATCGCACTGTTTACTCGGTTAATGCAGAACGCGACAATTTTGAATTAAACTTAGCAAAGCTAGCTTTGAAGGCTGAGATACCTGTGTTGGGGATTTGCCGGGGAATGCAAATGTTGAACGTAGCCAGCGGCGGCAGTTTGGTGATTCACGTACCGGATGCTTACGGAGACGAGGTTAATCACGGATCGGGAATTCCCCCGCGCGCGATCGAGCATACCATTGAAATTGAGCCAACCAGTCGGCTAGCAAAAATTATGGGAAAAACTTCAACAACAGTTGTTTCCTGGCATCATCAAGCAGTGCGGAAGGTAACATCCGATTGGCGAATTGTAGCCAATGCACCTGACACTTTGGTAGAAGCAATGGAACACTGCTCTCACCCTTGGATGATAGCAATTCAATGGCATCCGGAAATGTCGCCAAACTGTTCGTTTAACTCTCGAATTTTTCAGGCTTTCGTAGAAGCAGCATCTTCAAGATTTATGAATTCTACCAAGTCAGCATCAAAGGCAATTCATACATTTTGATAGTCACTTATTCTTGATAGTCAGTATCTATTTCTATATCCAGGGTATCTTCATCTATTCTGACATACAGAACATTCGGGCGACAGCAAACTTGACAATCTTCGATATAAGATTGTTCCATACCACCGCTGATATCAACAAAAGTTGTACTCGGTTCGCCGCAGAAAGCACAGTAATATTCAGCCGTTGTTTGCATCTTTCTCGCACTCTCTTTTTGTGACTTCGTGGCGGTAGCGAAACATATCTGTTAACCGCATTTCCACCCACCAACCTAACAACAAATCGACAATCGGGCCGCCCGGTATCGAAAATGCGATCGCATCTGTCAATCTAGTCTTGCCATTTTCTGAGGTAAACTCGTGTCGGTGAACCCAACGTGCCATCGGCCCCTCAGTTTGTTCATCAACAAACAAGCGGTATTGTTCGCACTCAGTGTGAGTCGCCACCCATTTTACAGGAATCGGCCCCAATAACAAACGAAATTCTGATACAGCACCCACATCGAGTCCCCCTTCGCGGCGAATAATTTTCACCGGTTGCCAAGGCGGAGTCAAAAGTTGCAGAATGTCGGGCCTTTCGTGAAAGTTCCAGACTGCTTCAACGGTGGCATTAATTAGGGATGAATATTTAAAATTGGGCATTTTCTAGATTAAGTTAAACAGTTATTTGCGATCGCCTTTCAGCATTGGCAGTATTATCCTCTGTATCAGTACAAACAGCAACTGTTAGTTTCAATCCCAAAGCATTCAGCCAAGTTCCCAGATTATAAATCGCATCACTTCCTTGCTGCGACAGCAATTTATCCAGTTTTTTCAAGTGCAATTCATATTGTTCAGGAGTCATTTTTGGTTGACCTAGAGCTTCTGCTACATTGCTGAGAGCAAGTCTGAGTAATGCTTCGTCAGGTTCTTCGCCTTCATCTAATTCAAAATGAGTTTCGAGATAGATAGCCGCATAACTGGGGTCTTTTAGCCGCGCCATCAAAAAGTCATGATACGGTAAACTTTTAGGCATTTTTTAACTCCTATAATTTGTCCAGTATTCTATTGCTTGGCGAATGTCTCGGTCTTGAGTGCTTTTATCTCCTCCGCACAGAAGAAGTATAATTGTTGTTCCTACTTGCCCAAAATAGATTCGGAAACCAGGGCCATAGTCTATCCTTAATTCAAAGACTCCATTTCCAACTGATTGACAATCTCCCAAATTCCCCAAAATAACTCGGTTAAGTCTTTTATCAATAATTGTTGAAATTTTGCTATCTCGGAGCGAATCATACCAGTTATCAAACGGCACTTGACCGTCTGAGGCAACATAACGCTGAATTTCCCTGGGTTGGACTTCTGCCATAATTGTATTATAGTATGTCGCTCCTCATCTTATCTTGAATCGGTTGCCAAGGCGGAGTCAAAAGTTGCAGAATATCCGGCCTTTCGTGAAAGTTCCAGACTGCTTCAACGGTGGCATTAATCAGCGACGAATATTTAAAATTAGGCATTGTATCGTTGGGCTAGACAGTTAATTGCGCTCGCGTTTCAGCATTTGCAGTATTATCCTCTGTATCAGTACAAACAGCAACCGTTAGTTTCAATCTTTTGCATCCCCCTATTTCCTAAGTCGTCAACTGCAAATCCTTCGTCCTAAAATGACTCGTCGCCTCAGCCAAATGCTTCTTCAAAGTCGCCTCCGGTAGCGGCCCTTTTAAATGACTCCAAGGCAAAACCTGATCCAATTCCCACTCTTGAAAAACATAAAAATCCATCTCCGGCAACTGTCCCCGCAACTCCTTAAAAGCCCGCCGATAACTGCCCAAAGTATCGCCGTAATGCCGCACTAATTCCAACAGCCGAGACAACCGCCGATCGCCCTTTGACAACAAACCCTGAATCACAGACCAGTTATAGCTTTCAGGTCTAAATTCTAAACCTAACTTCCGCAATTCTTTATCTAAAAACTTCAGCCTCTTCTCCGCATCTTTATTCACTCCAAACCACTGAAAAGGAGTGTGAGATTTCGGGACAAAAGTGCTGCATCCCAGAGTCAACCGCAAACCGGGAACAGCTTTTCTAATCGCCCGCATCATCGCCACCGTCTCCTCTAAATCCTCCATTTCTTCACCGGGAATTCCCGCCATCCCGTAAAGTTTAATTCCCTTTAAGCCGCCAGCCTTAGCATTGATAGCAGCTTGAATAATTTCGTCATTTGTGAGTTTTTTGTTAACGATTTTGCGGAGGCGATCGCTCCCGCTTTCCACGGCAATTGTCACAGATTTGCTGTCTCTGTTGGTCAATATTTCTGCCAATTTAACTGTCACCGTATTCGTCCTTACCGAAGCAAGACTCAACCGCACGCCGTCGTATTTCGGATGATTCAAATGATCCAGCAACGCTTCAAATTCCGGGTGCTGAGTGACAGAAGCACCTAACAAACCCAAACGATTAGTTACAGCTAAACCGCGATCGATCGCCGGAATTAGCGAAGCCTCCAAACTCGCCGTTCTAAACGGCAAAGTCAGATAACTTGCCAAACAAAAACGGCACATTTCTGGACAACTCCGAACCACTTCCACCATGTAAATATTTTCCCAAGCAGCTTTTTCTGTCACCACAGTGGAAGCAGATAAAGTATTGCCGCGATAAGTCTGTTTTTCAACCATACTGGGAATTCCCGAATCGACAGGCTGAATCGATTTAATCCCCTCAGTTGCATCCAGATAAGTTACCTCGTACAAACTGGGGACGTAAACTCCCGGAACTTGGGCTAAATGCCGCAACTTAGTTTGTCTGTCGGCGGTACGGACTTCTTTACAAGCATCAATAAAATTGTCAATGAGATGTTCGCCATCTCCCAGCAAAATCACATCAAAAAAATCGGCAAAAGGTTCTGGATTAGCAGTAAAAACCGGGCCCCCGCCGAATACTATCGGATGATTATCAGTTCGTTTTGACGCCCAAATCGGAATTTCTAGAGATTCCAATAAATTGAGAATATTTACATAGTCTAGTTCCCAAGAAAGCGAAAACCCCAATAATTCTGGATGTCGGGGAAGTTGTTCGCGGATATCAGTAAATAAACGACTGACTTCAATATCCGATCGCACAGCCAAAGTGGCCCACACTATCTGATAGCCGAGACTGGTAATACCCACCGTGTACTCGTTGGGAAAAGCAAAAATAGTCGGGATAGCATCAGCATCGGGGGTTGCTGGGGCAAATAGTAAGCGTTCTTGAGCAAATGGATTAGGATTCACGGGCAAATTTAGTTTTAACAATAGGTCTGTTCTTATCTCATTTTAAGCCATTTCCAAAGTCATTGTAGGGTGCGTCAGGGTTGAATGTGGCGACCACAAACTAAGGATCTCCCCGCTGACGCACCCTACAGTTAGTTAGCTGTTACATCCGTTACATCCGAAGAAAGCGAATCGGTTGGCGAACTTCCTTCTTGCTTCTTCAAATTTACTCTGAAATAGAATCGCCATCGTCTTGCCTTCTCGGCGGCGGTGCACTGTGAAAAGTTGCAATCAGCAAACAGATAATCCCAGCATTAATAAACACATCCGCCAGATTAAATACGGGGAACCGAATGATCCGAAAATCGATAAAATCTACAACGTGGCCCGAAACAAATCTATCGATCCCATTCCCCAGTGCTCCCCCCAAAATCAAACCGTAGCCAGCTTGTTCCCAGCGGTTAATTCGCGGCCCGAACCAAGCTAGTACCATCAATCCGACACTAACGGCCAAAGACAGCCAGCGCAACCAAATCGCCCCGCCATTGCTGAACAGACTAAAAGCCGCACCGGTATTAACAACATAAGTGAAGTGAAACACCCCAGGTAACAGTGGCTGCGTTTGCGGAGGAACCGTCAATTCAAAATTTTGCACCACCCAAAACTTAGCCAGGTGGTCTAAAACTAAACTGATAACAGCAGCAACCCAGAACAAGGGATTTCTTTTAAAACGCATGAATTAAGCAATAGAAAATGGGGCATCGGACATGAGAGAATTTACTCCAATCTCACTTGTCATTGCGAGCAAAATGCAGTGGATAAAAGCAATCCCAGCCGCAGCGACAGGACTCTCCCGTTGGGCAATTTATAGTATAACCTTATTTTGCACAATTACCAGTTACCTCTTCCTCCTTCCCTCTTCCTCCTTCCTTCTGCCTTCTTCCTTCTTCCCTCTTCCTTCTTCTCTCTTCCTTCTGCCTTCTTCCTTCTTCCTTCTTCCTGACATCCGTTACATCCGTTACATCCGTTACATCCGTTACATAATCCGTTGCCGAACTTCCCTCTTCCTTCGGAATCAATAAAACATCAAGCGGCGCAAAGTAAATGACAGCACTGCGATCGCACAAACTACCGCCAATTGTCCCGGCAGAGGATAAACCGAATATTTAAGAATCTCATCGAATAAAGGTGTTGTTTTTGCCGGAGGCAGCAAGTAAGTAAAAATTAGATAAATTAAGCCGATCGCGTGAACAGTGAACAAACCGCACAAACAGCTAAAAGCCATAGATTCCAGCCGCGAAGCCACCTTAAAAGCCACCCAGCCGCACACCCAAGCACCCGGTACAAAACCCAGCAAATACCCAAAACTCGCTTCTTTGAGATAGCCGATGCCGCCGCCTTGAGAAAAAACTGGCCACAAAGTTAATCCTAATGCCAAATAGGCAATTTGCGAGAGAGCCGCAGCATTTTTCCCCCCCATGCAGCCTACTAGCAAAACGGCTCCAATTTGATAGGTAACACCTAAAGAGTACGCCTGAAGTCCTCGATCGTCCCACAACCCAATCGGAATTGTGACAGATGCAGGCAAAAAAGTGCCTCCTATCGTCAGGAGCAAACCAATAACAGCCCAGATTAATTCAATAGGAGCAGGCATTATAGCAGAAGAAAGAAGGAAGACCGAAGTTGCAATCGACCGTTTATGTTTGTGCAATTAAGAACGTCCTAACCGTCAGGGCGGTTGCTATATCATCAAACGGCATTCCTCAGAATGTATTTGTCAGATGCAAGCTTCAATGCCCGCAGCTTTTAAATTCTTAATAATAGCACTACTATCAAAATAACCACCATTGTATTGTTTTCTGATTCTCAAGCCTCGATCTTGTGATAATTTAATAGGGAATTTTTCGCGATCGGGCGATCGACTGCTTGTTTCCGTAGCTCGGTTTCTGCCATATACCTTATATGTTGACACTTGTCAAGCTCATATATAACATTAATAATATTAATTAATATTAAATTGCCATTAAGTGTAAAGATTCTTAACCTAACCTTTACTTTTGCGCGCTATGCTGATGCGGGACACCCATATAACGATCGCAGATTTTTTATACCTATGCTTTTTCGTCTCAACTTGATTAATCCAAAGCGTCTGACTACAGCAATTACCGTAATGGCGATCGCCCTCAGTGTAGCAGCTTGCCGCAGTGACAGCCCAAACACGAGCAGCAGCCCCAGCCCCGGCGACACCGCAGCATCCCCCGGCGCTTCCCCCGTTGCAGCCACCGGCACAGCGGAAAACACCAAACTCGCCCTAGCCTCAGACGTAGCCATCACCGCAGCCGGCGCCTCATTCCCCGCTCCCCTGTACCAGCGTTGGTTTCAAGACTTCAACAAAATCAACCCCAAAGTACAAATTAACTATCAATCAGTAGGCAGCGGCGCCGGAGTCGAACAATTTACCAAAGGCACAGTAGACTTTGGGGCCAGCGACACCGGCATGAAAGACGACGAAATCGCCAAAGTTCCAGCAGACAAAGGCGTGATCTTGCTGCCCATGACAGCCGGCAGCATCGTCCTGGGCTACAACCTCCCAGACTTAACCGAGCCACTGAAACTGCCGAGAGACGTTTACTCAGAAATCTTCGCCGGTAAAATTACCAACTGGAACGATCCCAAAATTGCAGCGGCCAACCCGGGCGCTAAATTGCCAGACCAAGCCATCACGATCGTCCACCGTTCCGACGGTAGCGGTACCACCGCCGTCTTCACCAAACACCTGAGTGCCATCAGCCCCGACTGGAAAAGTGCAGTAGGCGACGGCAAAACAGTACAGTGGCCCGTAGGCGTAGGCGCAAAAGGCAACGAAGGCGTCACAGCCCAACTCCTGCAAACCGTTGGCAGCATCGGCTACGTAGAATACGGCTATGCCAAAAACAACAATCTCAAATTTGCATCTTTGGAAAACAAAGCAGGCACATTTGTAGTACCTACCGACGAGTCAGCTTCTCAAGCTCTAGCGACTGTGCCGCTGCCGGAAAACCTGCGAGCATTTATCGAAGACCCCGAAGGCGCTCAATCCTATCCAATTGTCACCTACACTTGGATGCTCGTCCCCAAAACAGTTGCTGACCCCAACAAAGCCAAAACCATCGAGGCAATGGTTGAATACGGCTTAACTGAAGGTCAAAAAGTGAGTTCCGAATTGGGCTACGTTCCTCTACCCCAAAACGTTAGAGAAAAAGTAGCCGCAGCCGCTGACGGCATCAGCCCAGACTACAAGATTGAGGTTGCCAAATAGTAATTGAAGGAAGAAGGAAGAGGGAAGAAGGAAGAAGGAAGACGGAAGAAGAAAGAGGGAAGAAGGAAGAAAAAAAGAGAGATATTTCTGTAGGGGCGGGTTTTACCAGAAATATTTGTTGAAAAGTCAGGGGATTAATAAACCCGCCCCTCTTTGATTTTATTTATGGTCTTTCTTTCTGCTTCCTTCTAGCTTTTTCCGAAACAGGCTATTTTCCGCTACTATATATTTGGTTTTTTTTCTATGATTTCAGATAATAACAGCGCTCCATCACAGAGCCGATCGCGCTCTGGGGCAGAAAAATCCTTAGATCAAGGCTTTATCTGGCTGACGCGGATTTTGGGAATAGGAGTTGGTGTAATTTTGCTGGTAATCGCCCTCACCGTTGGTTACAGGGCTTTACCGGCGATTCAAGAGTACGGTTTGGGATTTCTATTTGGCAGTAGCTGGAATCCGGTTAAAGAAGAGTACGGTGCGCTGCCGATGATTTACGGGACGATCGTCAGTTCGGCGATCGCGCTCCTAATTGCTGTACCATTAGGAGTAGGGACTGCCATCTTCTTGAGTGAAGATTTTTTGCCGCTGCCAGTCCGCACAGCTTTGGTTTTTTTAGTAGAACTTTTAGCTGCCATTCCCAGCGTAGTCTACGGTTTGTGGGGAATTGCTGTATTGATTCCCCTGATTACCACTCTCGGCAAGTTTCTCAACGGCACTTTCGGATGGCTGCCGATTTTTAGCACCTCGCCAGTTGGGCCGGGAATGTTACCAGCCGGAGTAATTTTGGGAATCATGACTTTGCCCATTATTACTGCTATCTCCCGCGACTCTTTGGCAAGTCTCCCGCCCGATTTGCGACAAGCATCTCTAGGTTTGGGAGCTACTCGGTGGACAACGATTTTTAGGGTACTCGTACCGGCGGCTTTTTCCGGCATTGTCGGCGGAATTATGCTTGGGCTCGGTCGCGCGATGGGAGAAACAATGGCTGCGACTCTGTTAATTGGCAATTCCAATCAGTTAAGTCTTTCTGTGCTAGCTCCGGCAAATACTATTGCTTCTCTGATGGCAAATCAGTTTGCGGAAGCCTCCGGGTTGCAAGTAGCAGCTCTGATGTACACTGGGCTAATTCTGTTTATTATGACACTGATTGTTAATATTTTGGCAGAGTGGATTGTTTCTCAAGTAAGAGCGAAGTACAACTAGAAGTTTGCCGCCATTTCCTACATATTTTTAGTTTATGTCAAATAGCGTCTCCGATGAAAATCCTTTGGTATCGAAAACAGGCAGTTTAAAGAAGGTTAAAAACAGCCCGCAAGCGCTGTTTAGTCTGGGGATGACTGTATTGGCTGGAGCTAGTCTGGCTATCACTCTGCTGCCTTTGTTTGCAGTTCTTTCCTACGTCACCGTACAAGGTTTCAATCGCCTGAATTTAGACTTGTTTACCAAGCTGCCACCGCCGCCCGGACTATCGGGAGGCGGTATTGCTAATGCAATTCTCGGTACATTGATGACGGTGGGAATTGCTTCTTTAATTGCTGTTCCTTTTGGTGTATTGGCAGCAGTTTATTTGTCGGAATTCAGCAGCGGCCAAATCGCTCGCTGGGTACGCTTTGCTACTAATGTCCTCAGCGGCGTTCCTTCGATTATTGCAGGGGTATTTGCCTACGGTTTGTTCGTGGTAAATATGGGAGGTTTTTCGGCAATTGCAGGGGGCGCGGCGCTGGCCGTGCTGATGTTGCCGACGATTGTGCGGACTACTGACGAAGCTCTACAAATCGTCCCGCAAGATATTAGATGGGCGTCGGTTGGTGTGGGTGCTTCTAATTATCAAACGGTTTTGCAGGTGGTTTTGCCTGCGGCAATTCCGGCTATTTTAACGGGTGTGACGCTGGCAATTGCTCGCGCTGCTGGAGAAACTGCTCCTTTGATTTTCACGGCGCTGAATTCGCCTTTTTGGCCGGCAGGATTTGATAAACCAACTCCGAGTCTTTCGGTTTTGGTGTACAACTTTGCAACGGTTCCTTTTAAGGCACAGAAAGAATTGGCTTGGGCTGCATCTTTGATTTTGGTGCTTATGGTTTTATTGACGAGTATTCTTTCTCGCTGGGCTACTCACAAAAAAGTGTATTAGTCAGTTGACAGTTGTCAGTTGTCAGTTGTCAGTTGTCATATCATTTCCGGTTAAATAAATATAATTATTGTAGGGGCGGGTTCGCCAAGATATTCAATACAAACCCGAGTTCCAGTAAAGCCGCCCCGGCCAAGATATTATAAGAAATCTACCGGAATTGAGATCGTTGTTCAGCGGTAATTTGTAAAATTAGATTGGAGTATTATCTGTATGATGATGGATTTAGACAAGCAAACAGAAACAGTTTTACGGACAGAAAATATCAATATTTTTTACGGCGCTTTTCACGCGGTTAAAAATGTTTCAATGGAGATTCCTAAAAATCGCATTACTGCCTTGATTGGACCGTCTGGCTGCGGTAAAAGTACAATTCTGCGATGTTTTAACCGCCTCAACGATTTAGTTAACGGTTTTCGTTTAGAGGGTAGAATTGATTACAAGGGTCAAAATCTTTACGATCCTGATATTGATGCTGTGGCGGTGCGTCGCAAGATTGGGATGGTGTTTCAAAAGCCGAATCCTTTCCCGAAGTCGATTTATGACAATATTGCTTACGGTGCGAGGGTGAACAATTATAAGGGAGATATGGATGAGCTGGTGGAAAAATCGCTCAGCCAAGCTTATTTGTGGGATGAGGTGAAGGATAAGTTGAAGCAAAGCGGTTTTTCTCTTTCCGGTGGCCAGCAGCAGCGTTTGTGTATTGCTAGGGCGATCGCGATTAATCCTGATGTAGTGTTAATGGATGAACCTTGCGCTTCTCTTGACCCGATTTCTACGATTAAGATTGAGGAGTTGATGCGGGAACTTAAGGAAAAGTATACGATTGTGATCGTTACTCACAATATGCAGCAGGCTTCTCGGGTTTCTGACCTGACTGCTTTTTTCAATGCTAAACTTTCTGACGATGGGAAGCGGTTTGGCTATCTTGTGGAGTGTGATAAGACTGAGGTAATTTTCCAAAGTCCGAAGGAAGAGTCTACTTTAGATTATGTGAGTGGCCGTTTTGGTTGATTCCCCGACAAGTTTAAACAATCGGGCTACACAAACTCTCGTCCCTCTCTAAGGGATGAAAAGAATTTAATTTGCTGAGTATGGTAACGACACAAAAAACTGCGTAAAAGTTTTGTCAATTTAGAATCCCGCTTTCTTGGAGAAAGCGGGATTCTGGATTTTATGATTAAAAGCTCGATCGCACTTTTTGCAGATACAAGCCGCTGATTTTTGTGAAGAAATGCTCGAAGAGTTCACATATTCTTCATCCAATGCTTGAACAGGTTTTCTTTTACCATACTTTGCCGCATAACTTCGAGCAAGTATTCCTGAGCTTGGTCTTGGCTTAACCTTTTGACTTCTTCGCGCAGCACTTGAAGTTTGAACTGCTGTTCCATGCTGAGGCTGGTTGTAGGCATATCCATAAATCGCTCCTCCAGTTTGCTGAGATTAATGCGAAATTGATCGGAATGACGTTTCGCAGGATTTGTTGTGTCTCCTACATTGTAAACTATCATAACATTCACTTGACAATATGTCCAAAGTAGACATTTTGAGACTAATTTGTGTAGCAAAAGTACATCTAAGTGGGGGGAGCTCTATCATAAAAAGGCGTCAACACCGGGAAGCATAAGCCAAAGGAGCTAGTTCGTATGGATGCAATGGAGTTTTTTCAAAGCAGTGCTGGGGAGTGGCGTTCTCAGCGCAGCACTCACCATCTCGCTTTTCGTCAAGCGGAGATTGGGGATTCAAATATTCAGGTAACGGCCCTGGGTGCGGATGACGCGCGAGTGGCCGATATTTGCAAGATGCACGAAGTCGATCCGAGCCGGGCTGCGGGGGGGGCTTTTGTAACCTGGCACGGCTCGATGGCGTGGGATAAGGATGATGAGAATCATAAAGGGTCTACGGTGTTCGCGATCGTCCCCGATCCTGAAAATCCCCGGCAGGGGTTGATGTTGCGGGAACGCGGCTATGCGGAAATTGTGCCGGTGGCTGGCCGTTTTGAGATGGATGATGAGGATGGGCTGCTGCTGATTACCGAATACGAGACGATGAGTTCGATCGAGCGTTTCTGGTTTGCTAATCCGAACGTGCGGATGCGGACGAGTACGGTAAAACGCTTTGGCGGTTTCAGCACATCGACTTTTTGTACCGAAATTCGGGTGCAACCAGACTCGGATGCAACATCAGAAGCAGCAGGAGATCAAGTGGCCGGCAGCGAGTTTTATTCGGCTCTGGGTTGGTAATTTGGCTGTTGGATGTTGACTGTTGACTGCTGACTGCTGACTGTTGACTGCCCACTGCCCACTGCCCACTGCCAACAGTCAACTGACAACTGACAACTGACAACTGACAACAGTCAACAAATGTTACAGATTGTTGCAAAAATTCAGGAAAATCAGATTTAGATTGCGGGAATCCCCTAATCTGTATGTTGGTTAGTTGTATCCGTTTTGCTGGCAGCTCACGGTGTCAACTATTTCTGAAATTTGAGATAACGGAGATTTTAACGTGGCGCTTCCTTTATTAAGCTACGCCCCCAAGAGCCAAAACCAGCGCGTTGCTGGTTTTGAAGTAGGCGGCGACGAGCAGCCGAGAATTTTCACAACTGAAAATGTGCTCTCGTCTGGAGACATGGAAAATTTGATTTGGGCTGCATATCGCCAGATTTACAGCGAACACCAAATCCTCAAGAGCAACCGCCAAAAGTCTTTGGAGTCGCAACTCAAGTTCGGCCAAATTACTGTGCGGGACTTTATTCGCGGTTTGGCGACTTCTTCTCCTTTCTTGGAGCGGAATTATCAAACTAACAGCAATTACCGGTTTGTAGAAATGTGCGTGCAGCGCGTTTTGGGCCGGGATGTGTACAGCGAACGCGAAAAGATTGCTTGGTCGATCGTGGTAGCTAATAAGGGGCCTCAAGGCTTTATTGACGAGTTGGTCAATAGCGAAGAGTACCTGGAAAAGTTCGGCTACGACACAGTACCTTACCAACAGCGCCGAATTTTGCCTCAGCGAGTTGGAGGGGACACTCCTTTCAACTTGAAGACGCCCCGCTACGGTGAGTACCACCGTTCGCAGCTTGGCTTCCCGCAAATCATCTGGCAGACAAGTGTCCGCCGTTTTGTTCCTCAAGAACAGCAGGCGAAGGCTGGCGATCCGTCGAACTATTTGGGTATGGCGCGCAGTATGCCCACGCCTGCTACTCCACCGCAGCGCGTGCCTCTGGCTAATATCAATATTGCCACGATGGTTCCTCGCCGCTAATTGATCCTGTCTGATGCAATTATTTGTGTCGGGCGATCAACTGAATCGATCAGCTTTTAGGCTGAGAGAGTTTTGAGTCTTGAGTTTTGAGGTTTGAGTTTTTTGATAAACTTGGAATCCAAAACTCGGGACTCATAATTTTTTGTCATTAGTCATTAGTCATTAGTTATTAGTCATTAGTTATTAGTCATTAGTCATTAGTCATTAGTCATTAGTCATTAGTCATTAGTTATTAGTCATTAGTCATTAGTCATTAGTCATTAGGAAGAAAAATAATTGGACTTTTTCTCATTGTTAACTATCAGTGCATAGGTGCATTTATGCAGCCGCAATATAACGAAGATGCTGGAAAACCATTGCGTCGCCATGCTAAAGAGCTTCGTACCAAAGCCTTATACAGGTACGGTGCCGCAACAGGGTTGGTGTTGTTGCCACTGCTGGTATACGCGGTAGCACCTTTTGCTCCTTTATTTTTGGTCGCGGCTCTTTTGATAGCGGCATTAATCGCCCTTCCGTTGATTGAGGACGGGAAAACGTTTTGGAAGTCGTCTCAGAGATTTGACCAAGGGGCCTGTGGTGAAGAAAAGATTCAGCAAGTTTTGGAGTCCCTAATCCAATCTGGATGGATAGCTGAGTACAATTTAAGATTGCCGCAAGTAGGCGATATCGATGTGTGGCTGCGATCGCCTAAAGGAGTCAATTTTATCCTTGATGTGAAGTCTCACTCAACCGTAGTTCTGTTGGAGGGCGATGTGCTCAAGCGTCTATCTTACGGGAAATTGAGAGATTTTGAGAAAGACTTTCTGGCACAGATTGCCAAAGAAGTCACAGCTATCAAAAAAGCTAAGAAGTTAACCAAGGTCACTCCAGTAGTTGTATTTAGCGATGCCAAGGTGAGTTTTAGCAACACAAAGAAGATTAGGGGTGCTTACGTCATGGAACTGGGCAATCTGGTGTCAGGGTTGCAAGAACTCGATCGCACCTAGAGGAGTAGATAAGATTGGGAGAAATGAGAGCAACGGCTACATTGATATGTTTGACATCAACAAATTTGCACACAGCAGTACCATACCAGACTTGCACTAGCATCTAAGTGATACTTGTGCTATAAAAAACAGTTAAGGTAAAAACAATATCCTGGAGGGAATATTGAACAAAGCACTCAAGGTAGATAAAATTCTCAACGCCTGGTTAGAGTACATCGCTTTGGATGATTATAGTAAAGCAGCCGTTTCACCAGATGCAGCTAAGTTGCGCGGTATAGAACTACAAGGTAATCGTGTATTCATCGAGCAAACTACCTTTTTAGAAATTCAAAAAAACGTTAACACAGGACAATCCGGTCAACAGGAGACTGCGTGGGCTTTGTCATTTCCCCTAATTCGTACTCAAGACGAAGACAAACAAAAATATTATCTTCGTCCTCTATTTAGCTTGGATGTGACATCCATCCTTAAAGGAAGATACCAAGCAGAAGGGTGGAACATCGACGACCTCAAATTGGCAGAGGCAGGAGAAAATTTAGCTCAGTTTTTTAAACTTGATGACGAAGAACGGGAGCAATTAAAAATTCAAGACGGACTTAGGCACTTGCTCAATAGTAAGTTCGGTTTAGACTTTGAAGAAACTTATGAAACCTGGATAAAAGTAGTCGCTCTACCTCACTCATACCAGATTAAAGATATTAAACGACAACCATACTTGTTCGAGTTTCAGGGAAATGGATTTTCTAAGAATCTCAAAAAAGATCTGGAAAAAATCAAGACTAGCTCAAGATATTGGTTGAAACAACGTCATCCAGCCTATGAATACTTATTTGGTGAACCGACACAGCCAGAAGAGGAAGATACCTATTTCGGTGCTTTTCCAACCGATCCACCGACCACCTCACAATTAGAAGTATTGAAGCAGGCAAAATCCCAACCTATGACTGCTGTTCAAGGGCCACCCGGTTCTGGGAAAACAACTCTGATTGTGCATTTAATTGCCCAGCAAGTTGTGAAACGCGCACTCCGGTTGATTGAAACAGGTGAGGACATTAATAACTTAACAATTGTCAGTAGTACCAACAATAAAGCAGTAGATAATGTTATCGAAAAGCTGAAGCAGGAGGCAGGAGATCGTCTCTTTTATTTAGAGGGCGGAAATAAAAGAGAAAAAATTGAAAAGTTTGCTAAAAATCAGCTCAAAGATTCACTGGATTATTTAGAAAAAGGGGTTTTTGAGGAAGCTCGTTTAGCCTCTCTATCTCAGGAGATTACAATAATTAAGGATGAGCTATCAGAACAGCAAAATAACTATCTACAACTGCGCCACCAACGTGACGACGATAATCAACGAAAACCTTATCTTCTAGAAAAGTTACAGGCACTTAAAATTAAACTGGAAACCGAAAATACCGCTCTAATACCATTTTTTTAAAGATGTGATAGACTTATGTAAGAAGTAAAGGAGCCAATAAAAATGTCTGGTCGCCCTAAC